>CALVZR010000065.1 GCA_944372565.1 uncultured Clostridia bacterium
CCTTTTTACCGTGCCCTTTTATCCGCTTTACCGTGCCATTTTATTCGCGCTGCGACATTTTACCCCCGCATTCGTTTTTCCGTTTTCAATTTTTGCCTGCATACATAATTTTAAGCGGGATCGCGAAAAAAATGCAGATTTTATGTAAAACGGCCGTAAAATTGCCCGGGCTAAGAAAAATGCGATTCTGTGTGAGCGCGCCTGAACGGCAATTTTTGTAAACCCGATTTTAGGCGAATTTGTATCGAAATAATAGACGAAAATTTATTTATGTCTATTAAGCGGCGCAGTTTTAGCTATAAAATAGACGAAATATAAAATATATCGTATAATAAATAAAAGTCTATAAACATATCGATCGCGTGTATCACATGCGGGGGAAAAACGTGGGAAAATCGGAAAAAGAAAGGTAAAGTGCAAGGAGGAGAGGGACGGCGGGTTTTGCGCAAGGAGGAACGAAGTTATACAAAAAAGGCCGCCGCGTACAAAAGTACGCGGCGGCCGCACCGTCTGCATTTCAATTAAACATTGATTTCGTCCTTAAACGCCTTGCCGAATTTGAAGGCGGGCAGCCTGGATGCGGAAATCATGATTTTTTCGCCCGTCTTGGGGTTCAAACCCTCGCGTTCGGGCTTTTCCTTTACCTCAAACGTGCCGAAACCGGAGATCTGAATTTTTTCGCCGTTTTTCATTCCGTCGGTGATCGCCCGGATCACCGCGTCGAAGGCGACGGTCGCCTCTTTAATGGTAATTCCCGCGTTGTTTGCCACTTCCCTTATCAATTCGTTTTTGTTCATGGTTTACCCTCCGTTTGGTTGTTAGTAATATTATAACACAGGAATGAAAAAAAGCAAGCCTTTTTTTGAAAATTTATCAAATTTTTTTGTCGGCGATTTTTCAATGAAATCCTTAAAAAACGGTATTTTTTCCAATTCTTCAAAAATCGGCGTTGAAAATTATTTTCATTTTTGCCGCGGCGGAGCGCCGCAGGGCGCGTTGCATGGCGGGATTGCAAAAAATCGGGAGAAAGGATTGACAAACGAAGAAAAAAGACATATACTGATTATGCAAGGCGAAACTTGCATTGACTTTGGTATGAAGAATACCTGCATTGGGCTTTTGTTGCGGCAAGAGCCTTTTATCTTTTGCGGAAATTGCGCATTTAACGGAATTTTGCCGATACCGCCCGCGCATTCCTGCCTTCAAAAAAGAGGGCAAACGCGGAAAAGAAATTTTCAAAACAGAAAGATTTTTTAACGATCGCCCGCCCTGTTTCCCGTATTTTTCACAATTCGGACAAACCGAAAACAATACGCAAAAAAACCGATGTTTTCGGAACGTCGGGAAAACTTGACAAAAACACGTTTTTTGTGCTATCATTCCTTATTATCGAAGTGCGGGCGGGGGCTTTCGGTCCGTGCGGTGAGGACATTTATGAGGAAATTTTTCAAAATGCTGTTCGGCAGGCTGACTGTCATCGCCCTGCTGATCATTTTCCAATTTCTGCTGTTCGTCTGGTGGGTGACGGACGCGTCTTTGCACTATAACTGGCTGTATATTTTAAACATCGTCATCAGCGTGCTCGTCTTTCTCAATATCGTCAACCGAAAAATGAACACGGAAAGCAAACTCACCTGGGTGGCGGTGGTTCTGCTCGTGCCGGTTTTCGGCTTTCTCGCATACATTCTCTTTTCCGAAAGCCGCCTTTCGCCCAAACAAAGGCGGGTATATAAGGATATATATTACGTTACAAAAGACACGCTCGATTATTTCTACGCGCGGAGCGGCGGAAAACTGCCCGATACGGGGGATTACCTCGGGCAGAACGTCTATATCAAAAACCTCTGCAACCTTCCCTCCTTTGAAAATACCGAAACCGAATATTACGCCTGGGGCGAAACCTTCTGGGAGTCGCTCAAAAACGAACTGGAAAAAGCCGAAAAGTTTATCTTTATGGAATATTTCATCGTCGAAGAGGGCGAAATGTGGAACGCCGTGCTCGAAATTCTCCGCCGCAAAGCCGCGGCGGGCGTGGAAGTGCGCTTTTTATACGACGATATCGGCTCGATCGCCAAAGTTTCGGGCAAATATTACAAGAAGTTGCAGAAAATGGGCATTAAAGCCCTGCGGTTCAATCCTTTCCGTCCCATTATAACAGGCATTCACAACAACCGCGACCATCGCAAGATCACCGTGATCGACGGCGTTACAGGCTTTGTCGGCGGGGCAAACCTCGCGGACGAATACATCAACAAGACTTCGCCCTACGGCATCTGGAAAGATTCGGCCGTTCTCCTGCGCGGGGAAGGGGTGCGCAGTCTGACCGTGAGTTTTCTGCAGATGTACGATATGGCGGCGGAGATCACCGAGGATTACGAAAAATACCTCGACGTCGATTTCCCCGAAACGCCGCACGCGGGCGTGGTGCAGCCCTTCACGGACGGCCCGAAACCCATCAACGACGATTATGTGGCGAAAAACGTCTATCTCAACATCTTCAATTCCGCGAAAAAATACCTGTATATCACCACGCCCTATCTCATCCCGGACGGGGAACTCGTGAACGCCTTGCAGACGGCGGCGATGCGCGGGGTGGACGTGCGCATCGTCACGCCCCAGATCCCCGATAAAAAGCTGGTGTTCAACATCACGCGCTCCAATTATAAGCGGCTGATGGATTACGGCGTGAAGATCTACGAATTCAAGAGCGGGTTCATCCACGCGAAAAATATCCTCTGCGATGATACCGTGGGGGTGGTGGGCACCATCAAGCTCGATTACCGCAGCCTGATGCACCATTACGAATGCGGGGTGTGGATGTATAAAACCGCCGCGCTGCCCGCCATGCGCGAGGATTTTGAAAAGACCTTCGCCTACGGGATAAAACAGGACGAAGAGAGCGTGAAGATGAATATCTTCAAGCGGCTGTTCTGCGGCATCTGCGCGATCTTCGCGCCCTTGCTGTAAAAAAAAGAGCGGCAAGTTTCGTTTCGCCGCGGCAAAAACGACGCTTCTCGCCGTTTTCGGGCAAAGATTAGAGGGAGAAAGGATGGAAGATCTGTTTAAAACGGAGATTTCCGCGCTGCTCGGCGGGGAAATTTCCTGCGAATGCGGAAAACAACATCATACCAACGCGCGCGTGCGCAAGGGGAAATTTACGGAGGAGATCGGAAAACTCGCGGCAAAATACGCGCCGCTTTCCTCCGCGGTGTTCGTCAGTTCGAGGGGCTTTTTTCTCGAACGGGGCGGAGAGGTGCTGCGCGCCGTCCGAAGCGGGGGGAGCGACGCGGTGAACGTCGTTTTGAGCCGCCGTTTCGATAACGCGCTCGAAAATCTGGGCGGGCTTTTGTCTTTGCCGGAAAGCATGCGCCTCGTCGTCGTGTGCGAAAGCGAATTATACGACGCCGCCGCCTATTTTTCGGCGCTCAAAGGCATCCCGCTCGCCTACGCCGCCCTTTCGCCCGAGGCGGAGGGCGTGCTCTCGCCCGTGGTTACGCTCAAAATCAAAAACAAGCCCGAACGGCTGTACGCGGATAACCCCCGCTTTCTGATCGCGGACGAAGACAAACTCGCGGCGGCGCCGAAAGAGAGCGTGGCCGCCGCCTTCGCCTCCCTCGCCTCACACATCGTTTCTTTGGTGGATTACCGCGTGCGCGGGGTGCTGACGGGCGATTTCTGCCGCGCGAGCTACAACCTCGCGCGGAGCGCCGTTTCCGATTCGGTCAACGCCGTGTATGCGGAAAACGCGGCGCTCAGGCTGCTCGAAAACCGTATCCGCATGGCGGCGGCGGAGATCTTCACGGACGGCGCCGTTTCCTGCGGGGGAGAAAACGCCGCGGCGGAACTGCTGGAATCGTGCGGAAAGTCCCGCCTGAGCGCGGCGGAGCGCAAATTTTTCGCTTCCGTCATCCTCATCGATTTATACGCGGCGTATTTTTCCGCGCCGCACGAACTGCTTTGCGTGCCCGATTACGGGGCGCGCGCGGAGGAACTCGCGGCATATACGGGCTACGGGGAAGGGGAGATCTTGAAAAATATGCTCGCCTGCGCGCCGCTCGCGCGGGAAGAAAAACTCGCCCCGCACATCAGACAGCTGGCGGAGGAAACCGAAACCCTGCGCGGCTGGATGCCGAAGATCGCGGCAACCTACTTGAATCTCGGCGGCAGGGATATTTTCCGAAACTTCACCTATGCCGAACTCGTGCGCGCCGTGTGCCGCGCGCCCGACCTTCCCGGGGCGTTTTCCGTGCTCACGCTTATGCGGGAGAGCGGCGCGCTCGAACTGCTCGAGGCGGAAAACGCAAAAATTTCGTTTTGAACGTATAAA
>CALVZR010000066.1 GCA_944372565.1 uncultured Clostridia bacterium
CAGCGCGCTGTCGATATTCTCGTTTTCACCCACGCGAACCGTAGACATTCCAAACCCTCCTTCGCCCTAAGGGGCCTTTATTCTTCAGCGATATATAATATATCAAAAGGAGCGGAAAAAGTCAACAGATTTCACGCGGTTTTGCAAAAACGGCCGCGTCAAATTTTTCCGCGCCGAAGACGACAGATCCGTCCGCTCCGCAAAAAAATATATTCCATATTACTGCTTTGATGAGTATTTCTTTTTGATTTCAGCTAATGCTTCATAATATAAAGCATCTTTTATCATCGGAATGCGCGGATTTTTCTCTTTCGGAGCGCGGTTCGCCAGTTCGGCAAGCGCAATCGCCTTTGCAATCCCCTCGATTTCTTCATCGGTAAATTGCACCTTTTCCTTTGCCTCCATAGCACGACCTCCTTTTATGCTCTTATGCCCGTTCTTCCGCTTTTTCCAACGTTTTCACGCGGGCGTCCAGCCCATTTTCTGCCCCGAAAGGATATGTATGTGCAGATGAAACACACTTTGCCCCGCGTTGTCGCCCTGGTTGATCACCAGCCTGTACCCGCCTGCAAGCCCCAGCTCTTTTTCGAGCGTTGGGATCACTCTGAAGCAGTGCGCAAGCTGCGCGGCGTCCTCTTCGGTCATTTCCGAAAGCAGTTTGAAATGGTTTTTCGGAATGCAGAGAAAATGGTTTTTCGCCTTGGGATCGATGTCCTTGATGATCATCATCTCATCGTCTTCGTAAACTTTTTCCGAAGGGATCTCCCCCTTCCTGATCTTACAGAAAATGCAGTCTTCCATCGCTTATCCTCCGCAGCGTTCCGCGAGCACGCCGTCGCGGAAGCTTTCTTTTATTATAACAGGAATTTCCCCGCAAAGCAAGGGTTCTTTGAGATATGCGCGCAAATAATTGCCCGTATAGCCCGAAACGAACTCCCCGTCGCTCTCTTCCGCCACCACCTTTTCCCGCTCTCCGAAGTTTTTGCGCGCGAAATTTTCGCGGCAGATTTTCTTTTCGGCAAGCAGGCGTTCGGTGCGCTCCTTTTTGACGGCGGCGGGCAGATCTTTCATGGAAAACGCCGCCGTGCCGCTCCGCGGCGAATACGGGAAACAATGGATATCGGAAAACGCCGCCGCCCGCACGAGGGCGAGCGTTTCTTCAAAATTCTTTTCCGTTTCCGAAGGAAATCCCGCGATGATGTCCGTCGTAACGCCCGCGCGCGGGAAAAACAAGCGGATGAGTTCCACCTTGCCTAGATATTCCGCGGCGGTGTAGCGGCGGTTCATTGCTCTGAGCACCTCGTCCGACCCCGATTGCAGGGAAAGGTCAAAATGCGGCGCGACATTCCGCATTTCCGCGAGCGCGCTCAGAAATTCCCCGTCGATCACGTTCACTTCGAGAGAGCCAAGCCGCACGCGCTTATCCGTATCTTTCAGCAAACGCATCAACCCCGTAAGGCCGCAATCCCGATAGCGGTATGCCGAAAGATTGATGCCGCCGAGCACCACTTCCGCGCACGCCGCGTTTTCGATTTCCCGCTTCACGCTTTCGGGCTGGCGGGAACGCGACCTGCCCCGCAGATAGGGAATGATGCAGTACGAACAGAAATTATCGCACCCGTCCTGCACCTTCACGTAATGCCGCGCCTTCGCCGTGTCGGGCGGGAGAAGTTCTTCGTAGCTTTTGCGTTCGGGCGCGATCTTCACGCCGCGCGCTCCGAGCAGGGAAAGGATCTCCCCCTTATCGAACACGCCCGTAACCAGGCGGGCGTTTTTCTTGTGCGCGAACGGATCGGGGTCTTTCTGACAGGCGCACCCCGTGTAGATGATTTCCGCCTCCGCCGCGAGCGCGGCGATGCGCGCCGCCGTCTGGCGGGATTTCTTTTCCGCCTCCGCCGTAACCGCGCAGGTGTTCACGATGTAAAGATCGGCTTTTTCCAGCTTTTCGGTAACCTCGTGCCCCGCCTCTTTCAGCCCGCGCGCGAGCGATTCGCTCTCCGACGCGTTGACCTTGCAGCCCAGGGTAAAGATACAAATTTTCATCCGAGTTCTCCCAGAGCGCGCATAACGAGGGCGAGCGCGGCGACGGCCGCGGTATCGGCGCGCAGAATGCGCCTGCCGAGCGAGAGGAAGGAAAATCCCGCCGCCTTCGCGGTTTCCGCCTCCGCCGCGGTAAAGCCGCCCTCGGGACCGACGACGACCGCCGCCGAAGAGGAGAGCGCGCTAAGCTCCGCCTCGTCTTTTTCGGCGAACTCGCAGGCGAAAAACTTGTTTTCCGCCGTTACGGAGGCGAGCGCGGCGGCGAAATCGTCGAAATACACGACTTCGGGCGCAACGCTCCTGCCGCACTGTTTGGCGGCCTCCGCGGAAACCTTATTGAGCCGCGCCAGCTTGTTTTCGTTCATATACGCCGCGCAGTGTTCGGAGCGGAACACGGCGATCTTTTTCGCGCCGAGCTCCACCGCTTTCTGCACGGAAACTTCGGTTTTATCGCCCTTGAGATAGCCGCAGAGCAGCGTTACTTCCGCCTGCGGCTCCCTGTCGCTTTTCCTCCGCCCCTCCACCTTTACGGAAAGGGAATTTTTCTCCACCGAAAGCACCCTGCCGGGGTATTCGTACGCCGTATTGTCGCAAAGAATGACCTCGTCGCCCTTCTTCACGCGGAGCACGTTCGCCGCGTGGCGGAACTCCTCCCCCGTCAGAACGGTTACGTTTTCTATTTTATCGGTAAAAAATCTGCGCGCCGTCATCTCGTCATCGCCACCGCGGCCCATTCGCCCCGCCGCACGGTTTCGAGCTCGCAAAATCCCTGCGCCGAAAAGGCCTCCTTCACGAAATTTTCCTTGCTTAAAAGGATGCCGCTCAAAACGATCACCCCGTTTTCTTTCAGGTTGGCGCCGATCTTCGGGGCGAACCCGACCAGAATTTCCGCCATAATATTCGCGAGGATGAGATCGCCCTTGCAGTTCTCGTCGTCGAGCAGGTTTTTCAGCTCCACGCGGCAGTTTTTCACGCCGTTAATGGCGGCGTTCGCCTGCGCGGCGGTTACGGCGCATTCGTCGATATCGGTCATCAGCACGTCCTCAGCGCCCAGCTTTGCCGCCGCCACGCCTAAAATGCCGCTGCCGCAGCCGACGTCGATCACCGAACTCTCCCGTTTCAGGTATTTTTGCAAAAGTTCGAGGCACATCGCCGTGGTTTCGTGCTCGCCCGTGCCGAACGCCATAAAAGAATCGATCTTCACGCACGTTTCGCCCGCGGCGGGCGCATAGTCCACCCACGCGGGGCAGATGGTGATCTTCCCCACGGAAAAGGGGCGGAAATGCTCCTTCCAGCTCTCTATCCAGGCGTCGCCCTCCACTTCGCGCTTGGCCGTTTCCAGCGTGCCCACGTCGATTTCCGCGCGCTCTTTCAGATCGGAAAGCCCGCGCTCGATCTTCCGCACGATATCCTGCCTGTCCGCGCGCACGTAGCCCTTGCACAGAACGGGCGCGGGCGCGAGCAGCCCCTCGTCTATGTAGTCCCAGGTTCCCTTTTTTTCTTTCGCCAGAGCGAGGATGTCGTTCACGTCCGAAACGGCAACGCCGTCTTCCGTATAGCGCCAGAAAATATCGCTTACGAGTTCGCTCCCCGCGGTGGTCGTATAAACTGTGATCTCGGTGTATTTCATCTTCTTTTTTGAACGCAAAAAAGCCGTGTACGGCTTTTTCCCTTACGAACGATAAGGATCCTTGCCGTACATGGCCTGTATGTTGTCTTTATACCGCTTCATTTTTTCGCACTGTTTCACGTCCGTGCTCTCGTCGAGTTCCTCTATCCTGCGCTTCTGTTCGCGCGTGAGTTTCTGCGGCACTTCCACGCTGACGGTTACGTATAAATCGCCCGTCTTTCTCGCGCTCTTGATGCCCTTGCCGCGGATGCAGAACACTTTGCCGCTCTGCGTGCCCTCGGGAACGGGATAGGAAACGGTGTCGTCTATCGTGGGCACTTCCACCTTTCCGCCCAGCGCCGCCGTGCGGAAGGAAACGGGCACTTCCACGTATAAATCGAAATTCTTCCGCGTGAAAATCTTGCTCGGCTCCACGCGGAAAAGCACGATGAGATCGCCCGCCGCGCCGCCGTTGCGGCTGGCCTCGCCGAACCCGCGCTTGCGGATGTAGCTGCCCGTATCCGCGCCCGCGGGGATATCCAGCGAAACCCGCGTATTGGCGCGCACATAGCCCTTTCCCTTGCAGTCCGGGCAGGTTTCTAAAATCTTCTTGCCCGTGCCGTGGCACTCGTCGCACGCGCGCACGCTCACCGAACGGAAAAATCCGCTGTTGTTCACGTACTGCACCTGCCCCGTGCCGCCGCACTTTTCGCACGTTTTGTAAGCGGCGCCGTTCTTCGCGCCCGTGCCCTTGCACGCGGCGCACGGCTCGTTTCTCGTATAGGCGATCTCCTTATGGCAGCCCTTCGCCGCGTCCAGAAAACTGAGCGAAACTTCCACGGTGATGTCTTCGCCCTGCGATTTGGTCTGCGTTCTCGTGCGTCCGCCGCCGAACCCGCCGAAAATATCGCCGAAGATATCCTCGAACCCGCCGAAACCCGAAAATCCGCCCGCGCCGCCCTGCGAAAATCCGCCGCCGAAACCGCCCATGTTGGGATGTTCGAGTTCGAAGTCGTACTGCTTTCTCTTCTTTTCGTCGGAAAGCACCTCGTTCGCCTCGTTGATCTCCTTGAACTTATCCGCGCAGGAAGGGTCGTCCGGATGCAGGTCGGGATGATACTGTTTCACGAGCTTTCTGTATGCGCTCTTGATCTCGTCCTGGCTCGCCGTTTTGGAGACTCCCAAAATTTCGTAATAATTCTTTGCCATAGTCCCTTTTTTACGCAAATACCGAAAGGCGGTATTCCGCCTTCGGTATGCCTTGTGTTTTTATATAGTTATGCGTTTTGCGGAAAGATCAGTTCTCGCCGCCCTGGTGGAATTCGGTATCCCCGTCGTTCGGCGCGCCGCCCTGCGGGCCTTGCTGCTGCGCCTGCTGATAGAGTTTTGCGAACACCGCCTGCGTGGAATCGGAAAGTTCTTCGGTCGCCTTCACGATGCGGTCGTTGTCGTTGCTTGCCAGCTCTTCCTTGGCCTTCTTCACAGCCTCTTCCACCTTGGCTTTGTCCTCCGCGGAGAGTTTGTCGCCCGAATCTTTGAGCGTCTTTTCGATGGTGAAGATCAGCCCGTCGAGCTTATTGTGGTTTTCCACCGCTTCCTTGCGCTTTTTATCCTCTTCCTCGTACTGTTTCGCCTCTTTCACCGCCTTGTCGATATCGGCTTCGGAGAGGTTGGTGGAAGAAGTGATGGTGATGTTCTGCGATTTGCCCGTGCCGAGGTCCTTTGCGGAAACGTTCACGATGCCGTTCGCGTCGATATCGAAGGTAACTTCGATCTGCGGCACGCCGCGCGGCGCGGGGGCGATGCCCGTCAGCTCGAACCTGCCGAGCGTTTTGTTATCTTTGGCGAATTCGCGTTCGCCCTGCAGAATATGGATATCCACCTGCGTCTGATTGTCCGCCGCCGTGGAGAATACCTG
The DNA here is from genome assembly GCA_944372565.1 of uncultured Clostridia bacterium. GTDB lineage: Bacteria > Bacillota > Clostridia > Christensenellales > Borkfalkiaceae > UMGS775. Next base: position 5,568 of record CALVZR010000066.1, read on the forward strand.
CGATTTCTTCACGGGGATGGTGGTGTTTCTCTCGATGAGTTTGGTCGTCACGCCGCCCAGCGTTTCGATGCCTAAAGATAGCGGCATCACGTCGAGCAGCAGAACGTCTTTGACTTCGCCGCTCAAAACGCCGCCCTGAATTGCCGCGCCGATGGCGACGCATTCATCCGGGTTGATGCCCTTGAACGGCTCTTTGCCCGTAACCTTGCGCACTTCGTCCACGACCGCGGGGATACGCGTGGACCCGCCGACCAGGATGACCTTTTCGATATCCGAGTAGCTGAGTTTCGCGTCCGCCATCGCCTTTTTCAGCGGTTCGATGGTGGCCTCCACGAGGTCTTTCGTGAGCGCGTCGAACTTCTGCCTCGTCAGATCGACGTCGAGGTGTTTGGGCCCGGTCGCGTCCGCCGTGATGAACGGCAGGTTGATGTTGGTTTTGGTCACGCCGGAAAGTTCGATCTTCGCCTTTTCCGCCGCCTCTTTCAGCCTCTGCATGGCGAGTTTGTCGCCCGAAAGGTCGATGCCCTCTTTCGCCTTGAATTCCGAAACGAGGTAATCCATGATGCGCTTATCGAAATCGTCGCCGCCCAGCATGTTGTTGCCGTTGGTCGCCAGCACTTCGAAAACGCCGTCGCCGATCTCCATGATGGAAACGTCGAACGTGCCGCCGCCGAGGTCGTAGATGATGACCTTCTGGCTCTTGCCTTCCTTATCCAGTCCGTAGGCGAGCGCCGCCGCCGTGGGTTCGTTGATGATCCGCAGCACGTTCAGCCCCGCGATCTTGCCCGCGTCCTTGGTGGCCTGCCTCTGGCTGTCCGTAAAGTAAGCGGGGCAGGTGATGACGGCGTCCGTCACCGTTTCGCCGAGATAGCTTTCCGCGTCCTTTTTGAGTTTGGTGAGGATCATGGCGGAAATTTCCTGCGGAGAATAAGACTTATCGTCTATTTTCACCCTGTAATCCGAGCCCATATGCCGTTTGATCGAGGTTACCGTGCGCTCGGCGTTTGCCACCGCCTGCCGTTTGGCGACCTGGCCCACCAGCCGTTCGCCGTCCTTCTGGAAGCCCACGACCGAAGGGGTCGTCCTGTTGCCTTCCGCGTTCGCTATTACCACCGGCTCGCCGTTTTCCATAACGGCTACGCACGAGTTTGTCGTTCCCAAATCGATACCGATCGTCTTGCTCATAATTGTTCTCTCCTTTATTTGATAGATTTCGGCGCTGCCGCCGATGCATTGTGTTTTTTATTTGATAACGCTCACTTTCGCGTATCTGATGATTTTATCGCCGAGCTTGTAGCCCTTCTGGAACACCGCTTTCACGGTGTCCGCCTCCTCGCCCTCTTCCGCCTGCGCCTGCATCACCGCTTCGCAGAGGTTGGGGTCGAACTTTTCCCCTACGGGGTTGATCTCCGTGACGTTCTGACTTTTGAGCATCTCCTCGAAACTCCTTAAAATCATCGCCACGCCCTCTTTGGTCTTCTCGTCCAGATCCATGGCGAGCGCCCGTTCGAGCGTGTCGCCCACCGTGAACACCTTTACGAGGATATCCTTCTTTCCGTCGTTATACGCCTCCTTGTATAAGTTGGCGTTGCGCTTTTTATAGTTGTCGAATTCCGCCACCGAGCGCATCCATTTATCCTTGTATTCGGCAGTCTGATCCGCGGCTTTGAGCTTTTCGTTCTCCTCCGCGAGCGCGGCGGCGCGCTCCTCCGCCTCTTTCAGCCGCTCGTTTACGTCCGATTCTTCGGCAAAATTCGTTTCCTTTTCGGGAAGGTCTTGCGTTTCCTTCCGCTCCTTCTCCGCCGTCTTCTTTTCTTCTTTCATTTTCACTTAAATCCTATTTTTTATTCACCATATCTTCCAAAATCTTTCCCACGCCTTCCAGCACGGAAATGACCTTCTGGTAATCCATTCTCAGCGGCCCGATCACCCCGTAGGTGCCGAGTTTCACGTCGCCCGCGGAATAGGTTGCCGTTACGAGCGAGCAATCCTCCGGGATATCCGAACTCTCCCCGCCGATCTTGATGTTGATCTCGATGTCGTTTTCCCCGCTCGTGAGCATGTTCGCTATCTTGTCGCGGCTGGTGACCACCGAGAGGAAATTCTTCATCTTATCGACTTCGGCGTATTCGGGATGGTTGAGGATTTTATCCTCGCCTTCGAGCACCACGTCGCCGCTCTTGTTGTTCACGTAATCGGAAATGGCGTCGATCACGCAGTCGAAAATCGCCCGATAGCTTTCAAACTGCGATTCGGCTTCGAGCGAAGCGTCCATCACCTCGCAAAGGCGCTTGCCCTTGAACATCCTGTTCACCAGGCGGTTGGCGCTTTCGAGCTGTTCGTCCGTCATATCCGCGGGGATATCGATGAACTTGTCGCGGATGAGCGCGCGGTCGGTAACGATGAGCAGCAGCGCGGTATCTTCCTTGAAGGGGAAAATGCTGATTTTTTCGATCACGTCGTCCCCGTCGTGCGCCGCAACGGCGATGGAAGTATAGTCGGTGAGTTCGGAAATGACCTTTGCCGCGTTTTTCACCACCTCTTCGAGATTGCCGCTCTGCCGCGCGAACGCCGTTTTGATCTGCGAAAGCTCCTTGCCCGTGAGCCTGCCCTTATCCATCAGTTCGGAAACGTATAATTTATACGCCTCGATGGACGGCACGCGCCCGCTCGACGTGTGAAGCTGGGATAAATATCCCATTTCTTCCAGCGCGGCGAGTTCGCTGCGCACCGTGGCCGAGCTGACGTCCTTCATATAGTTCTGCGTGATGCTTTTGCTGGACACGGGCTGCGCGTTGGTGATGTATTCGTCCACCACGATCTGCAAAATTTTCTTTTTTCTGTCCGATAATTTCATTTCGCGCCCCGTTAGCACTTGAAAGTTTTTCGTGTTAGCACTCTTTGCCTTTCAGTGCCAACTTTCGAGTTAATTTTACATCTATTATGTATTCTTGTCAAGCGTTTTATGTAAATTTCGAAAAAATTTTTTTTTGCCCCTTCCGCGGAGATCTACCGGGTTTCCCCCGCGCGGAAATTTTCCGTTGACAAAGCGCGACACCCCCTGTATAATATAAAAAAAGGGGGATACAGATAAACGCCGATACATAACGGTATTTTATTGCGAAAGCGTGCCCCGCGGCAGACTGCCGCGGGGCGTTCCCGTCTATGGCGCACGGAATGGAACCGACCGAAAAACCGCACCGAAAAAAAAGAAAGGCCGCCGCCCCGATTCGGGGCGGCGGCCGCATTTGCGGTCAGCCGATTTTATTTCTTTTCCGCAAACACCTTTTTCAGGTGCGCGAAACGCGGCAGGCTGTCCTCGAGGGGGGCTTTCGCCTCGCCCTGGATGAGGGGCAGCGCGTATTTCACGTATTCGTCCGAAATGTTCGTGCCGTCTTCCGTAATCCATTCGAGCGGCACCTTCTTTTCGGTGTTCGCCGCAAGTTCCAGCGGCAGCAGTTTGTATTCGATTTCGTATTTCGCGCCCGCTTTCCTCTCGTAGCAGACCATCTTGTCGGTTTCGCCCGAAACGGCGGCTTTCACCGCTTCCCTGCCCGCCTCGAAGGTCTCCTCCACGTCGGTTTTGGAGGCGAGGTGCGCGCCGCAGCGCTGCATCAGGCTGAGTTCGATGCCGCGCGTTTTGAACCCGGTCTTTTCCTTGACGATGTTCGCCAGCGTGGTCGCCACGCCGCCGAGCTGCGCGTGGCCGAAACTGTCGCGCGCGCCTTCGGAAACGAGTTCGCAGATGAGCTTTCCGCTCGCGTCGTGAATGCCCTCGGAAACGACGGCGCTGCACTTGTTGTTGTTCTTCTCGCACACCCTCTTCACGTCGTCGATGAACTTATCCACGCTGAAATCCACTTCGGGGAGATAGATGAGGTCGGCGCCCAGGCCCTTCGCGCTCGCGAGTTTCGCGGCGGCGGTCAGCCAGCCCGCGTTCCTGCCCATCGCCTCGATCACGCACACCATGGGCGTATCGTACACCTTGGCGTCGAGGTTGATTTCCATGATCGTCGTGGCGATGTAGCGCGCCGCGCTGCCGTATCCCGGGCAGTGGTCGGTGCCGTAAAGGTCGTTATCGATGGTCTTGGGCACGCCGATGACGTTGCACTCGTACCCCGCCTTCTGCAGGAACTTGGAAATCTTGTTGCAGGTATCCATGGAGTCGTTCCCGCCGTTGTACATGAAATAGCGCACGTTGTATTTTTCAAACACTTCCAGAATGCGCTTATAGTCGGTGTCGTCCACGGAAGCGTCTTTCAGCTTATAGCGGACCGAACCGAGCGCCGAAGACGGCGTATATTTGAGGAGTTCGAGCTCCTTTCTGTCCTCTTTGCCGATATCGTAAAACTTCTCGTCGAGCACGCCCTTGATGCCGTTCGCCGCGCCGTAAACCGCGGTCACGGAAGGGCTGTCGAGCGCTTCGAGGAAAACGCCCGCAGCGCTGCTGTTGATGACGGACGTGGGACCGCCCGACTGCGCAAACACCAATGCGCCTTTCAAATTCTTCATATCTTTCTCCTTGTAAAAAATAAATCTTGCCGTAAAATCAGAGTCCGAGGATCTTGGACGTTTCGTAAAGGCTCTTGTCGAACCGTTTTTCCGCGGAGAACACATCGGGGAAGGGCACGGTTACGATCTTGTTGTTTCTTATGCCCACCGCGCAGCTGTCCTTTTCCTCGCGCAGCACTTCCACCGCCTTCACGCCGAACTTGCCCGCAAGGATACGGTCGGACATCGTGGGCGAACCGCCCCGCTGGATGTGCCCGAGCACGGTTACTTTGGGGTCTATGCCCGTCTTGTCGCGGATGGCGGCGCAGATCTCTTCCCTGTTCCCCGCGCCTTCCGCGAGGATGATCATATTGGAAGTTTTGCCCCGCATACGGCTCTTGCGGATGGAAGAGGCGATCTCGTCCAGATCGTAGGGAACTTCGGGCACGAGCACGTATTCCGCGCCGCCCGCAACGCCTGCGTACAGCGCGATGTCGCCGCAGCGGCGCCCCATCACTTCGAGCAGGGAAACGCGGTCGTGCGAGGTCATCGTGTCGCGCAGATTGTTCATCGCCCACAGCACGGTGTTCACCGCCGAATCGAACCCGAGGGTGTAGTCGGTATAAGCGAGGTCGTTATCGATGGTGCCGGGAACGCCCACCACCTTCACGCCGAAGTTGTTGGAAAGGTCCACCGCGCCGCGGAACGTGCCGTCGCCGCCGATGGCGACCACCCCCTCGATGCCGTATGCCGCCAGCGTTTCCGCCGCGCGGCGCTGGCCTTCGAGCTCCACGAATTCGGGGCAGCGCGCCGTTTTTAAAAAGGTGCCGCCCTTATGGATGAGCCCGGAAACCGAACGCGTTTCCATGCGGGTGAGATTGCCGTCGATAAGCCCCGCCCAGCCGCGTTCCACGCCGTACACGTCTATATTGTAATAGAGCGCCGTTCTCACGACCGCTCTGATACAGGCATTCATGCCGGGGGCGTCTCCCCCGCTCGTCAAAACCGCAATCTTTTTCATAATCCTCTCCCTTTAAAATTTTTCAGGAATATTTTATCATAAAAGATTTGAAATGAAAAGCGCATTTGCGTATATTTTGAAATTTTCCCTTTGCATTTTAGGATTTTTTGCGGAAAAATACGATCTCTTTCTCGCTTAAAAGCCCGCTCAGTTCGGCGACGAGCGCGTCGCAGCGGCGCACCTTCCCGCCCACGGCGAAATTCTTCCCGTCTTTATGGATGATCACGCTCATATCCCCTTTATAGCTCGAAAGCACGTCCAAAATATCGTCGAGCAGGGCGTTTTTGCTTTCGGGCAGAATGATGCCGAGATATTCCTTTTCCGCGGGGGCTTCTTCCTTTTCGCCGCCGTGCAGTTCCAGCTTTTCCGCCTTGTCCGCCACGATCTGCACGTCGTTTTCCTTGATCTGCAGTTTGCCGCTCACCCGCACGATCTCCTCCTCCGCGAGGAAATTCCTGTTGGATTCGTAGCTCTTGGGGAAGAACACGCATTCGATCTGCCCGTACACGTCTTCGAGGCGGATCACCCCCATATTATCCCCCCTCTTTGTCGTCTTGCGTTCCGACGACACGATGATGCCGCCGATGCTCACGTGCTGGCCGTCCTTCACTTCGGTGTAGGTGCGGTTGCCGTCCTCATCCTCGTCGTAATAGCCGAGCAGGGAGGTATTGAACCCCGTGTTGGAAAAGGCTTCCAGATAATCGCTCAGCGGATGCCCCGTAACATAAACGCCCAGCACCGCCTTTTCCTTGGAAAGTTTCACGGGCGAGGGATATTCGGCAACGGGCGGATATTCCACTTTGAAGGACTCGTCCTCCTTGATGATATCCCCGAACAGGCTCATCTGCGCGCTGTTTTTCTGCTTGTTGATGGCGGAAGCGCGGTCGAGCGCCTCCTCGTAAACGGCGATGTTCTGCGCGCGCGAATGGCCCAGAGAATCGAACGCGCCCGCATAGATGAGGTTTTCCACCAGCCGCTTGTTGATGCCGAGGGGGGTGCAGCGCATGGCGAAATCTTCCAGCCCCTTGAACGCGCCGTTTTTCTGCCGCTCCTCCACGATGGTGTTAATGATGTTCTCGCCCACGTTCTTGATGGCGGCCAGCCCGAAACGGATGCCCTTGCCCTCGCACTTGAAATCCCCGATACTCTTGTTGATGTCGGGCGGATAGACGGGCACGTTCCGCGAACGCAGATAGAGAAGGTATTTCGTGATCTCCTCGATCTTGGTGATGCGGTTGTTCAGAATGGCGGCGAGGAACTGATTGGGATAATATTTCTTTAAAAACGCCGTCTGGTAAGCGAGCACGGCGTATGCCGCCGCGTGCGATTTGTTGAAGGCGTATTTCGCAAACTCCGCCATGCGGTCGAAGATCTTCACCGCCGTTTCCTCGGGCACGCCGTGGGCGATGGCGCCGTCGATCTTGCGCCCCTTCTCGTCCACGCCGCCGAACACGAAGATCTTTTTCTGGCGGTCCATCTCCTCCACGTTCTTCTTTCCCATGGCGCGGCGCACGATGTCCGCCTGGCCGAAGGAGAACCCGCCGAGGTTGCGGCAGACCTCCATCACCTGCTCCTGGTAGATCATCACGCCGTAGGAATTGGACAGGATGGGTTCCATCAGGGGGTGATCGTATTTGATATCGTCGGGATTGTGTTTGTTGCGGATATAATCGGGGATGGAATCCATCGGGCCGGGACGGTAGAGCGAGATCCCCGCGATGATATCTTCGAACGTGGTCGGTTTCAGATCGCGCATAAACCGTTTCATCCCCGGACTTTCAAGCTGGAACACGGCGTCGGTATCTCCCGAACCGATGAGATCGTACGTGCCGGGGTCCTCGTAGCCGAGTTCGTGGAAATCCAGATCCCTGTCCGTTGTTTCCTTCACGTAGTCGATGGCCTTCTTCACGTCGGTGAGCGTGATGAGCCCCAAAAAGTCCATTTTCAGCATGCCGAGCTGCTCGACTTGTTTCATATTGAACTGCGTGGTGATATCCTCGCCGTTCCGCTGCAGGGGCACGTTGTCCGCGATGGGCTTGGCGCAGATGACCACGCCCGCCGCGTGCATGGACGTGTTGCGCGGCAGCCCCTCCACCTTGATGGCGATATCGATGATCTTGCGCAGGTTCGCGTCCTCTTCGTAGATCTCGCGGAGTTCCTTGATGCCCACGTTCTCGCCGTCCTTGGTGAGTTTTAAGCCCAAACTTTCCTCGATGGTCGATTTGCCGTCCATGAGTTTGGTGATCCGATCGACGTCCGCATACGGGATGCGGAACACGCGCGCCACGTCCTTGATGGCGTTTTTGGCTTTCAGCATTCCGAAGGTAACGATCTGCGCCACCTTGTCCGAACCGTATTTGCGGCGGACGTATTCCACCACTTCGCCGCGGCGTTCATCCGAAAAGTCGATATCGAAGTCCGGCATGCTCACGCGCTCGATGTTGAGGAACCGCTCGAAAACGAGGGAGTATTTGAGGGGATCCACGTCCGTGATGCCCACGCTGTACGCGATGATGCTCGAAACGCCGCTCCCCCGCCCCGCGCCCACGGGGATGCCCACGCTCTTGGCGTAGTTGATGAAATCCCACACGATGAGATAGTATTCGATATATCCCATGGTGTGGATGGTTTCCAGCTCGTAGTCGAAACGCTGGCGGATTTCGTCGGTGATGACGGGATAGCGTTTTTTCAGCCCCGCCTCCGCGAGGTCTTTCAGAAAGTCGTACGCCGTCTGCCCGTTATCGGGGATATAGCCGGGGATGAGGGAATTATCGCGGATGGGCTCGCACTTGGCGTTGAGGTCGAACACCTCCTCTTCCGCGCATTTTTCGGCGATTTCGAGGGTGTTCGCCAGCGCCTCGGGCAGTTCGGGAAACGCCGCCGCCATCTCCTCGGGAGATTTCAGATACATCTGGTCGGTGTTCATCTTCATGCGGTTGGGATCGTCCATGGTCTTTTTGGTGCTGATGCACATCACCACGTCCTGAATCTCCGCGTCCTGCCGCTCGGCGTAATGCACGTCGTTCGTGGCGACCAGTTTGATGCCCGTTTCGCGCGAAAGTTTCACGAGCATGGGGTTGATGTATTTCTGCTCCGCCAGCCCGTGGTCCTGGATTTCGAGGTAGAAATCCTCCCCGAAAATGTCTTTCATCGAGAGGGCGAATTTTTTCGCGCCCTCGTAATTGTTTTTCAAAAGCAGTTTCGCCACCCTGCCCGCGAGGCAGGCGGAAAGGCACACCAGCCCTTCGCTGTACTCTTTGAGCAGGTTGTAATCGATGCGGGGCTTATAATAAAAGCCGTCCACATACGCGATGGAATCGAGCTTGACGAGGTTTTTATACCCCTTTTTGTTCTTGCAGAGCAGAATGAGGTGGTCCGTTTCGTCCCGCCCCGCCTTGTTTTTATAGTCGTCGCAGGCGTACATCTCGCAGCCGATGATGGCCTGCATACCGAGTTTTTTGCCCTCCTCCGCGAAGGTGAGTGTGCCGAACATGTTGCCGTGATCGGTGATGGCAACCGCCTTCATTCCCTTGGCTTTCGCGACTTTAAATACCTCTTTGAGCCGGGTCGCCCCGTCGAGGAGGGAGTATTCCGTATGTAAATGCAAATGTACAAAATCGCTCATCTTTTTCTTTCGTCCTTTTTCCGTTGCGCGTTTATCCTTCCTTCGCGAGTTCCGCCAGCTTTCTCAACCGGTGATTCAAACAGCTTTTCGTAATGCCCAGCCGCTCCGCGAGGTCCTGCAGGCTCTCTTCCGCGTATTCCTCCCGCGCGAGCGCCGTTTCCCGCAGAGAGGATTTCAGCTTGTCCAGCCGCCCGCTCTCTTTGAGTTTCAAAATGGCGGCGATGCTCTTTTCCGCCGCGTCCACCTGCTTGCTCACGTTGGCGAGGTCGCAGTTCATCCTGCGGTTCGCGTCCGACATCACTTCCCGCTCGATCATGATGTCCGTGAGCGCGAGCGCCGCCTTTGGCGCGCCGATGGCGGCCAGAAAATCCTTGATCTCCTCCGCGCTCTTGATATACGGCTCGGATTTTCCCCGCCGCACCGCCGTTTTGGCGTGCAGCCCCATGGCGCACAGCATTTGCTCCACGCCGCGCGCGAAGTCCTCGTTGGAAAGCGCGAACCCGAGGTGATAGCCCGTGCTGCTTTCTCCCTCTTCCTTCCTCTTGGGCACGGTGAGGCTACCCGCCCCCACGAAAACGCCGCGCAGAAAACTTTTTTTCGCGCCGTCGCTTCTTAAAAGTTCCGCGGGCACGCCGAGTTCCACCCCGCCTTGCGCGAGGATGCCGAGTTCGCGCAGGATATGCTCCGCCCTTTCTCCCGCATAGAGAAAGGTGAACCGCTGTTTTTTATTGAGCGCGTCGCTCTCTTCCTTTCCCTCGCCGAGTTCCACGGAAAACGCCGAAAAAAACAGCCGTTTGGCGCACTTTGCCGCCCCCTCGTTTTCGGTGGAAAATTCAAACCCGATCTTTCCGCCCGAAAGCACCAGCGAACCCGCCGCGCGCAAAAACCCCGAAAGATACGCTTTCTTGTCCTCCGCGGAGCGTTCGGTAAGCTCCGCCTTCGCCCTTTCCGTGAAATTCATCCGCCGCACCTCCCCTTATACGCCGCAAATCGGAATTGCGGCAGCCTACCGTCGATATTGTCTATGCGGCTCAAATCGAAATTCACGCGGGCGAGCATCTTCTCCACGCGGGAGATCTCCCCCACCCTGTCGGGCGAATGCGCGTCGCTGCCGATGATGAAGCGCGCCTTCGTTTTGGCGAGGATTTCGCAAAGTTCCTCGTCCGAAAGGTGCGTTTTTTTGGCGTTCAGTTCGATATACGTGCCGTAATCCGCCGCGGCTTTCGCCACCTCCACCGCGTTTGAAAACACGCAGAAATTGAGGTGGGAAACGGCGTCCACGGGGTTGTTTTCGATGAGGCGGATATAGGCTTTCGTCGTGCGCGAAACGAGCGGGGACGAGGGAGCAAGGCGCAGCCCGCTCCGCAGATAATTGGGGAAAAGGAGTTTGCACGCCGCCCCGGGGCCGCACAGCACGAATTTATGAAAGCCCGCGAGGAACACGTCGAGATCGTCGAAATATTTTTCCTTGAAATCGGTTTTCCCGTCCTCGGAAAGGATGTTCGCCTCCACCCCCGCGAGCACGCGCACGCCGGTTTTTCCGCCCGCCGCGGCAACGTCTTTCACGAGGTGCGGCACCTTTCTCTTTTTCAGCCCGAACGCGGGATGGTTGAACCCGTGATCGGTGATGGCGAGCTCTTTCAGCCCGCGCGCCGCCGCGGCGAGGGCGTTTTCCTCCACGCTGCCCTTGCCGTGCGAATAGGTCGTATGCGTATGATAATCCGCAGTGAGAATCATTTAAAATCACCTAAAAAACGAACTTCTTCCGTAAGCGTCACGCCGAACTGCCGGTACACCCGTTCGCGGATTTCCGCGATCAGGCGGCGCACGTCGCGGGCGGTGGCGTCGCCGCGGTTGACGATGAAATTGGCGTGCTTTTCGCTCACCTGCGCGCCGCCGACCGAAAACCCTTTCAGCCCCGCGCGCTCGATGAGTTCGCCCGCAAAATAGTTTTCCCCGTTGCGGAAGGTGGAGCCGAAGGTTTTGCCCGCAGGCTGTTTTTCCCTTCTCGCGCGGGTAATTTTTTCCGTAAGCGCCGCGTCGAACCCCGTTTTCAGGGCGAACTCGGCGGAGAGGACGACCAGGTTTTCCCCGAACGCGCTCGTGCGGTAGCCGAAAGCGCATTCCTCGGGGGAAAGCCGCACCGTTTTTCCTTCGCAAAGCGCGGTAACCGAGCGCACGATGCCGCCGATCTCGCCGCCGAACGCCCCCGCGTTCATCGCGAGCATTCCGCCCACCGTGGCGGGGATGCCGCAGAGAAATTCCGCGCCCGAAAGGTCGTTCAGACGGCAGAATTCGAGGAGCCGCGCCGTTTTTACGCCGCATTCCGCCACGACGGTATCCCCCTTGCGCGAAACGGCGTTCATTTTGGAAGTGAACGCCACAACGCCGCAAAAGCCCTTGTCCGACACGACGACGTTGCTCGCGCAGCCGAGCACCGCGCAGGGCAGTTTTTCCCGCGCGGCGGCCGAGAGAACGGCCGTCAGCTCCGCGGCGTTTTCGGGAAAACAGGCGTACGCCGCCTTTCCCCCCACGCCGAACGCCGTGCGCTCTTTCAGGGAAAAATCCCGTATGCAAAGTTCTTCCAACTGCCGCGCGCCTTCCGCGCCGCCGTCCGTTTTCATATCTCCCCTCTCTATTTTACTATACTTTGAATTTTTTAACAAGGTTATGCGAGCAGATTTTCGATTTTTTTCAGCGCGGCTCCGTCCCCCTCCGCCGCACGGCGGGAAAGGGAGGAAAATTCCGCGTACGTTCGGGCGGGCAGAAACGCCGAAATGCCCCGCGCGTGCCGCTCTTTCTGTAATTTTTCCAGACCTTCCGCGGAAAAAGAGAGTTCCCTATAAGGCGAAAACATCCCCAGGCGGGAAATTTCCGCCTGCACGCCGTCGCTTAAAACATAATCGATAAATTCCTCCGCGTAGGCTTTCTTTTCGGCGGACGACGAAGTGATCGAAAAATACTGATATAAATCGTTATACCCGCCGAGCGGGGTGACGAAGGCCTCCTCGTCCCGCGAAAAGAGGCGGTTGATGTCCCGCTGGGTGCCCACGAGCACGTCCGCGCCGCCGCTCACGAAGCAATAATAGGCGTCGAGCGGCGATTTTTCGGTATAATCCCGCAGCGTATAGCCGCTGAGCGCGAGCGCGGCGTAGGGCTGGGTCGTTTGCCCCTTGGAAACGACGGCGTTTTCGAGCGCCTGACCGGCGGGCAGTTCTCCGCGGGAGAGCACGGCGTAGCCGCCCATGCACCACGGCACGGCGTAAACGTCGCCCCCGGCGGAGCCGAACGGGCTTTCCCTTTCGGTATCGACGGGGGAAAAATCGGAAAATTCCAGCCCGTAGCCGTAAGAAATCGCGTCCGGCAGTTCTCCCGCCGCCAGTCGCTCCCTTGCGTTTTCCGCCGTCAGGGCGGTAACCATCACGAACACCCCCGCGCGTTTTTTTTCAAATTCCGCGGCGCGGCGCAGCAGAAATTCCGCGCGCGAGCCCACGCCGCCCTCGAAACTATCTATATGCCACACGTTCACGATGCACTTATAATTCTGCTCCCCCGCGAATTTTCCCTCCGAAAACCCCGCGCGCGGCAGGGCGAACGCGAAGGCGAAGATCAGCGCGGCGGCGCACGCGATACACGCCGCGAACCGCCCCGCGGGCAGGCGGAACCGCCTCGTTTTTTTCTCCTTTTCCGCAGGGTGCGCGGAAAACAGGTTGACCTCTTTTTTCCTCATACGTTACAGTGTATTCCCCGCGACCGCATGAAATGCGGGATTTTTTCGGATTTTCCTTGACGGTTTTCCCGGACGATGATATAATTTTGTTATAAAGCGCATACTGTAAAAGGGCGCGGGGAACGCGAGAGCGCGTTTTGCCGCCCGAAAAAATACGATATATGCGCAAAAAGGAGGAGAAATATGTTTGAAAAATCGGACAAAACGCTCGCAAAAATGCGTTTGACCATGCTTATCCTGCTCGCCGTGCTGGGGATTTTGTATCTCGTTCAGGCGATCCTCATGTTCGTCAACGGCGGAGCCATGCAGGGCGTGATCTACCTGATCAGCGCCGCGGCAATTCCCGTCGTCGGCTGGGTGCTGCTGGAATACGCGCTCGCGTGCGCCGCGGACCTGAAAGTCATCCGCAACAAGCTGTACGGCGAATCCAACCGTCCCATCGCGCCGTTTTTCACCGATTCCGAATATACGGAACCGCAGCCGCAGGACGCGGACGCGGGGAAACTTTCCGCGCTCGTTTCCGAACTGAAAGCGCTCAAAGCGCTGGCGGACGACGGCACCATTACGCAGGAAGAATTT
>CALVZR010000067.1 GCA_944372565.1 uncultured Clostridia bacterium
CCGGGGAGCGGCTCGGGCGCGGGACGGACGGCGGAGGTGATCGTATCCCCCACGGTGGTGTCCTGTATGCTCTTGATCGAGGCGGCGATGTAGCCGACTTCCCCCGCGCGGAGATCTGCCTTGGGCAGAAGTTTGGGGGTGAACACGCCGACTTCGGTTACGTCGAACGTCTTGTCCGACATGAAGGTTCTGATCTTGTCGCCCGGTTTCACCGAGCCGTCGAACACGCGCACGAAACAGATCACGCCCTTGAAATTATCGTAATAACTGTCGAAGATCAGGGCTTTCAAGGGGGCGTCCTCGTCGCCCGACGGCGCGGGAACGCCGCGCACGATGTCTTCCAGCACGTCCTCCACGTTGAGCCCGCTCTTCGCCGAGATGCGGGGCGCGGCGGAAGCGGAAAGCCCGATCACGTCCTCGATCTCCTTCGCCGTTTCGTCCGGGCGGGCGCTCGGCAGATCGATCTTGTTGATGACGGGCAGAATTTCGAGGTTGTTTTCCAGCGCGAGATAGACGTTCGCGAGGGTCTGCGCCTCGATGCCCTGCGAGGCGTCCACCACGAGCACGGCGCCCTCGCACGCCGCCAGCGAACGGGAAACTTCGTAGGTAAAGTCCACGTGCCCCGGCGTATCGATGAGGTTGAGGATATATTCCTCCCCGTCCTTCGCGGTGTAGAACATTCTCACGGGCGTGAGCTTGATGGTAATGCCCCTCTCCCGCTCGATGTCCATGGAATCGAGCAGCTGCGCCTCCATATCCCGCTTGCTCACCTGCCCCGTGAGTTCGATGAGCCTGTCCGCAAGCGTGCTCTTGCCGTGGTCGATATGCGCGATGATGCAGAAATTTCTGATTTTGTCGTTCGGTTTTTTTGCCATACTGTCCTTAAAAAAAGCAAAATTTAAAATATATTTTAATATATTTCTTGATTTTTTGCAAGCGACTTGGTAAACTATAAGAAACAGATTTTGCGGAAACGGAATTTTTTTCCTTCCTGCGGCACAAAGGCGGTGATAAAAATGCGCATACCGAAAGATCATTGGCTGGTTACTAAACCCGTCGCGCACAGGGGGCTTTGGGGCGGAAACGCGCCCGAAAATTCCGCGCTCGCTTACAAGCTGGCGGCGGAAAAGGGCTATCCCGTGGAGATAGACGTATATCTCACGAAGGACGGAGCCATCGTGAGTTTTCACGATTCCGCGCTCAAACGAATGACGGGCGCGGAGGGAAAAATATGGGATAAAACGCTGGCGGAACTCAAAACACTGCGGCTCAAAGGGAGCGAATACACCATTCCCACCCTCGAAGAGGTGTTTGCAGTCTGCGAGGGAAAATCCCCCTTGCTCATCGAGATCAAAGACCAGCCCGAAGGCAAACTTTTAACCAAAAAACTCGCCGCCGCGCTGGCAGATTATAAGGGCGAATACGCGGTGCAGTCCTTCAACCCGCTCTATATCGCGAAACTGAAAAAGATCGCCCCCGAAATCATCCGCGGGGTGCTCGCCACGGAGGACGTTTCCTCCATCAAAAACGCGATCAAGCGGCGGATCGTGAAAAACATGTCCTTAAACTTCCTCGCGAAGCCCGATTTCATCAGCTACGATTATCACGGTTATCCCCTGCCCGAAAAAAAGGTGCATAAAAAAGCCTGCCTCGCGTGGACGGTGACGAGCTACGAGATCTGGGACAAAATCAAGCCGTATGTGGACAATATCATTTTCGAGGGATTTTCGCTCGATTAAACCGCATTTGCAAAAAAGGCGCGAAAAAACGCGCCTTTTTTTGCAAATGCGGAACCGACCGACGTTTATGCCCCCGTTATCTTATAAGCGTAATACTTTTTGTTTCCTCGTCGTACTGTACTTCATACTTAAAAACTTTTCCGGCATTACTGCAGCCTATAATTTCAGTCCATTCGTATCCCTCAAAATATATTTTCTCATTTTCCTCTATGATGTTACATTTATATGTAAGAAAATTACTTGCGTAATATTTCGCCTTATTCCCCTTAACTTCCCAATAATATTCGCTGTGATCCTCTTGATAAATAAAACAGTCTGATCCCGGCGTTTCTAGATAATACCCATCGGGGATCGGCCCCGGCTGATAGCACCCGAACATAAAACAGGCAACCAAAACCGCCGCACAAAGGGCGATCTTTCCTGCAAACTTTTTCAAAATCATTTCCTCCGTATCTTTTTTTTCAGTATATAACGGTTTTTGTTTTTTGTCAATCTTTCTTTTTTGAATTTTCCCGCGGATTCGGATAAAAAAGTTAAGCGGGCGGAAACTTTCGCTTTCCTCCCGCCTGCTGTTTTTTAATTTTCCGTTGAGTTTTAAGCGCGGCGCACCCAAACGAGCATATCGCACGGTTCGCGGTTGGCAAACGTCCGATACGGGCGGAACAACAATTTCACGCCCTGTTTCTCCCCCGCCGCACGGCGGTAAAGCCCGTTGAAATCGGCGTCCAGACAGCCTTGCGTTTCCAGCAGCACGCCGTATTCCCCGCCGTCCGTCTGCGTTACGGGCGCGGCTACGTCGGCGGAAAGGGCGTTCAGCTCGAAGGGATTATCCAGCCGTTCGAGGCAGTAAACGCTCGGCCCGAACATCAGCGCCACTCTGCCGCAGTTGTCCCGCACGCGGGGATTGCATTCCGCATAGAACGGTTCCATACCGAAATCGAGTTCCGCGCTGAAATTTTTTTCAGGGTTTTCCAGCACGAGATATTCCCCTTCGTCCTTGAATTTCCCTTCTGAAACGCTTATTTTCCCGCTCCACGAGGGTTTGCGCAGGAAAATCCGCTTATATTTCACGTTTTCCGCCCGCAGTTTCACCCTGCCCGAACGGGTGAAATCGGCCTCGGTTTTCAGGCAGATCTTTTGGTTTTTCAGCGTGACGCTCCCATACTGATTGACCACGAGTTCCTCTTCCGTTTCCGAAAAGAACACATCCCCCAGACGGGCGAAAATCCTGTTGATATTGGGCGGACAGCAGGAGCATAAAAACACTTCTTTGCGGTGCGGAATGGGGAGCGCCGTTCTGCCCGCGGGCGCGATGCTCGTCTGCTTGTCGATCTCCGCGAGGCGGATTTCCAGCGGGTTTTCGTAGAAAAATTCCCTGCCGTTCAAGGACGAGGACGAAAGGAGATTGTTATACATAATCCGCTCGATCACGTCCGCATATTTCGCGTTCCGCCCGTGCCGCTGCATCGAAAGCGCGAACAGCATCAGCCCGATCGCCGCGCAGCTTTCCGAATAGGCTTCGAGGTTTGGCAGATCGTAAGCGACGGTGAACGCTTCTCCCACGCGGTTGGAGCCGATGCCGCCCGTGATATACATCTTTTTCCGCACGATGTCGTCGAAAAGCGTTTCGCAGGCGGAAAGCAGCCCTTTATCCCCCGTGAGGGCGGCGGCGTCGCTCATCGCGGTAAAAAGATACGCCGCGCGCACGGCGTGCCCCTCCGCCTCTTTCAACTCCCGCACGGGCGCGTTGCTCTGGTCGTGTTTCGCGTTTGCGAATTCGTAGTATTTTTCTTCCCGCACGCCGCGCTCGTTGAGAAAAAACATCGCCATATCGAGATATCTTTTCTCCCCCGTATCCTCGTACAGTTTCAGAAGGGCGAGCTCGATTTCCTCGTGCCCTCCCGTGACGAATTTCGCGCTCTTTTCCTTGATGAACGCGCGCTCGATATAATCGACGTAATCGAGGACGACGCGGAAAAGTTTTTCCTTGCCCGTCGCCCGCTTATAGGCGATTGCCGCCTCGATCAGATGCCCCGCGCAGTACAGTTCGTGATCCTGCCGCCGCGTGAAGATGTTCTGCGGTTCGCGCGCGATGAAATAGGAATTGACGTACCCGTTCGGCAGGCGGTGTTTTTCCATCTGCTCCGCGATTTCGTCTATCACTTTCTGCTCCGCCTCGCAGCCGCCGCGCGTTTCGATGAGATAGGCAACGGCCTCTATCCATTTCGCCGCGTCCGAATCGTAAAAGATATCGAGGTTTTCGTTCCCTTCTTTAAAACGCAGCCCGTCGAATCTGCCCGTTTCTTCAAAGCGTTCGTAAACGGCGCGCACGCTCGCCTCGGCGTTCAGATCGCAGCGCCGCTTCCAAAATCCGCCGTCCGCCGTTACGTTCCGAAAGGAAATATTTTTCATTTTTTCTTGCTTTTCCTCCTTGTTGATGATAATATTATACGGGATATGCATGGCAG
>CALVZR010000068.1 GCA_944372565.1 uncultured Clostridia bacterium
GGGGCAAATCCGATGAAAGCGAAGAATATCGAGGAAACGATCGGCCGCACGCCGCTTTTGGAACTGCAAAAAATATGCGCCGTAAACGGGCTGAAAGCGAAGATTTTCGCAAAACTGGAATCGTTCAACCCCGGCGGGAGCGCGAAGGACCGCATCGCGCGCGCTATGCTCGATGACGCCGAAAAGAGCGGCCGTCTGGCCGCGGGCGGCACGGTGGTGGAGCCTACGAGCGGCAACACGGGCGTGGGGCTTGCCATGCTGTGCGCCGCGCGGGGGTATAAACTCGTGCTCACCATGCCCGAAACGATGAGCGCCGAACGCAGGATGCTTTTAAAAGCCTACGGCGCGGAACTCGTGCTCACCGAGGGAAACAAGGGCATGAAGGGGGCGATCGCGCGGGCGGAAGAGATCGCCGCCGAGCGGGGAGGATTTCTCGCGGGGCAGTTTGAAAACCCCGCGAACCCGCGCGCGCATTATCTCGCCACCGGACCGGAAATCTACGACGACGCCGGCGGGGGGAGCGATTTCTTCGTGGCGGGCGTGGGCACGGGCGGTACGCTGAGCGGCGCGGGAAAATTCCTGAAAGAGCGCGTCCCGCATCTGCAGGTCGTCGCGGTGGAGCCCTTTTCTTCCCCCGTATTGAGCGAGGGCAGGAGCGGCCCGCACGGGCTGATGGGCATCGGTGCGGGGTTCGTTCCCGAAACGCTGGACGTTTCCCTCATCGACGAGATCTTCGCGGTGAAAGAGGAAGAGGCGTATGCCGCCGCGCGCGAACTCGCGCGCAGAGAGGGCGTGCTCGCGGGCATCACCTCGGGGGCGGCGCTGCATGCGGCGAAGTTGTTGGCTTCGCGCGAAGAAAACGAGGGGAAAAACATCGTCGTCGTTCTGCCCGATACGGGCGAACGCTATCTTTCCACTCCGCTTTTTGCCGATTGACGGCAAAAAAGGTGGAAATTTTCCGGCAAATCTGTTACAATAAAAGAAAACGGAAGGTGAATTATGAGAATCGCATTGATAGCGCACGATAAAAAGAAGAACGAAATGATCGATTTCGCCGTAAAATACAGGGACGTTCTGAGCGAACACGAACTGTTTGCCACGGGCACGACGGGCACGCTGGTCATGGGGGAAACGGGGTTGAACATCAAGCGTATGAAGAGCGGGCCGCTCGGCGGCGATCAGCAGATCGGCTCCATGCTCGCGGACGGAAAGCTCGACCTCGTGATCTTTCTGCGCGATCCGCTCACGGCGCAGCCGCACGAACCGGATATTTCCGCGCTGCTCCGCCTGTGCGACGTTTACTGCATCCCGCTCGCGACCAACGCCGCCACGGGCGCCATCATTATGGACGCGCTCAAAAGCGGCGTGTTCCGTTAAGAAAAGGAGGACAGATGGATATTTACGAATCGGGGGAGATGTATCTCGAAACCATTCTGCTGCACCGCAGAAACAAGGGCGCGGTGCGCTCTGTGGATATCGTGAACGATCTGAATTACGCGAAAAGCAGCGTTTCGCGGGGGATCAATATTCTCAAAAGCAAGGGGCTGATCACCGTTGCGGAAGACGGCAGCATAAATTTTACCGAAGAGGGGCTTGCCCGCGCGGAAGAGATCTACGAGCGGCATAAAATTCTCACGGCGTTTCTGAAAAAGCTCGGCGTGGAAGAAAAGACGGCGGAAGCCGACGCCTGCCGCATCGAGCACGTCATCAGCCGCGATACGTTCGAGGCCATTAAAAAACAACTGTGAAAAAGAAGAAAACGAGGCTGTTTTTCGCAAAACTGACCGTGGCGCTGCTGCTCACGGGTTGGCTCGCCGCGTTCTGCACGCTGTATTTTGTCGGCGCGCTTTCCGAAAACAGAACGCTGCTTTTCGTTATGCTCGGCGTGGCGGCGGTGTTCGTCGTGGCGGAAGGCGCGGTGCTGGGGCTGGAAGAGGCCGTGCAGCGGCGAGAGCAAGAGGAAAAAGCCGCCTTGCGGCAAATCGAAGAGATCGAAGAATTTTCTCGGGAAAACGAAAGGAAAGGGGGCGGAAAAGAGCGCTTCCTTTTTTTACGGCGCGGCGCCGTATCGTTCTCGGTCTGCGGCTGAAAAAATGCCGCGCGCTGCCGCCCGCTCGCGTTTGCCCGATTGCGGTGCGCTCCGGCAGGGGCGTTTTCGGAAAAAAATTTTCGGAGTGTTTCGATAGACGAAATGATAAGAGTTTGCGAATTTCCCGCCGTTCGGGAACGCCGCATATTTTTCCTTTCGCGTGCCTGTTTTTTCGCCGACATGATTTTTCGCGTTCTCCTTCCTTTTACCGCGCCGTCCCGCGTAAGGGGGCGGCGCGGTAAAAGGGAACGGTTCGGGCGCGCCGCCGCCGCTTATTGAATAAGCGGCGGCGGAGAAACAAACGCGAAAACGCCGTCGGATTTCCCGCAAAACGGGAATTTTTTCCGTGATATAAATAAATGTTTCGTTTTATTGATATTTAAATATGCAAAAAACATTGCCATATACGAACTGTTGTGATATAATACATATAATCACCCCGAAAACGGGCATTGCGCATACGGGATAAAAAAAATGGAAATCATTGAAAATACCGAAAAACTTCGTGAAGATACAAAGGAAACATCCCCCGCGGAGGAAACCGCGGTATATGTTCTGAAAGGGGAAAGTTTGTCCCTTGAAAGGACGGATGAGGAACATTCGGACGAATATTACGCGGAGTATATCAGAAACTTCCGCCCGAATCTTAAAAAGAAAAGGGGATACCGCTTTTTCAAGAGATTATTCGATATCGTCAGTTCTTTTCTGGGGCTGCTTATCCTATTGTTGCCGATAGCGGTCATCGCGCTGGCGATAAAGATCGATTCCAAAGGCCCCGTGATATTCAGGCAGGAAAGGATGGGGCGGAACAAAAAGCCGTTCGTATGTTATAAATTCAGAAGCATGAGGACGGATGCGCCGCACGACTGCCCGACCTCTCAGCTCGGCAATGCGGAAAGCTACATATCCCGCGTGGGAAAGGTGCTCAGAAAATTAAGTTTGGATGAAATTCCGCAGTTGTTCAACGTCTTAAAAGGGGATATGAGCCTGATCGGTCCCCGTCCCGTGGTGCTGACGGAAGAAAAGCTGATCGAGATGCGGGAC
>CALVZR010000069.1 GCA_944372565.1 uncultured Clostridia bacterium
TTGTTTGCGAGCAGCGCATATACGTTGCCGTTGAGGTCCACGCCGATATCGAGCGGCGCGGCGGAGAAATCGTACGATGCCGAGATCGCGTTGTTTACGAATTTGTTGACCGTATTTCCGTCTGAAATCGTGTAAATATAGATGTTTCCGTCAACGTCCGCGGCGATGATGTCGTTGCTGGAATAGGATTCCCGTTCGAACATCCGGGGCATCGTTAAAGTTTCTTCGTCGCAGGAATAGACGATTTCTCCGCTGAGAATATAAAAGCAGTCGTTGGAATAGGTCACGGCATTCGGGCGGACGGAACCCATATCGGAATCGGGATCGGGATCGACAACGCCGAGCGTTTCGCGGTCTATAAAAGTAATATGGTAAGAATCCGCAAGGCAGATATATTTTTTGCCGAGCGCGATATGCAGCGGCATATAATCCAGCTGAAAAGTTTCCAACGGAATTTTGCGGTAACTGCCGTTTTCGTAAAGCGTTATCGAAGAATCGCTTAAAACGGCATAGTCGTTTTTGCACAGGGAAAGATCGCGGTTGACCGCCGTCAGGCGGTTATAGGCGTTCGCCGTGGTGGTGATGGCAAAGCCCGTATAGGCGTATTCGCCGCCGTCGTTCAGCCCGAATTCCACGATTTTGTTGCAGGACGTATCCGCCACGAGCAAATTGCCGTTGCGGAACGCCATACCTGCGGGGACGATCAGGTCTTCGAGATCCTTTTCGCCGTCCTCTGCAACGGGGATGATCGTTTCGGGTGTTTTATCCGCGATATTCACGCGGATAACCCCGTCGCTTTCGTTTGCGACATAAACGTAATTTTCGTCCGCGGCGATCCCTGTGGGCGTGGTGAAACTGCTATAACTTTCCACGGTTTCGGGGGTGGCGATATCGAACGAGGAAAGAATATTGTTTGAATCGAAATAAAATACACGGTTTGCGTCGTTCACCGCAATGTGATTGACGTCGCCCGCAGAAGTGTTCAGGGTTCTTACTTTCTGAAAAGAGGGCATACCGCTTTCATCGACGGAAATTTCATATAAGTCGATTTCCCGTCCCGCATAAGCCACGAGATAAACGTCGTTGACGTCGAACGCGGAATAAGAGAGATTTGTGCCGATAAGTTCGTAATTTCCGCTTTCGAGCGGTTCCAGCGGACAAAGCATAATGGAAGCGCCCTGCTGCAGAAGAAGATAATTTCCCGCGCGGCGCACTTTCGTAAGGTTGGTATATCCGCTGATTTCGTGCCATTCGCCGCCGCGGTAAAACAGGATAGTGCCGTTTTCCTGCAAAATCGCCGTAACCTCTTCGTCGTAATACACGTCGCGGGGGGCGTTCAGGGCGCGGTATTCGAGATAGGAAGAGGGCAGTTCGATCTCGGTCGCAAGCGCCTCCGCCGCCGTTGCCCGCGTAAGCGGAAAAAACGCGCACATCGCCGCGCACGCGAAGACCGCAGCAAGGGGCAAAATCAATCTTTTCAGCCGAATTTTCGTCATTCTCCTTCACCAGGCGTTTCCCGGACGGGGAAGCGCTTTTTTCGCGCGCCGTAAAAATTCCGCAAAAGAAAAGCGCGCCGTATTCTGAATATAATATAGTGTAGCACATTTCGCGAAAATTGTCGATAATCTGCGCGAAAAAATTTCCTTTGCCGCCAAAATGCCGCAAACCTTCGTTTTTTGCCGTTTCCGCCGCGCATTTTCCGAAATCTTTACCGCTCCCTTGCAAACCCCGGACAAAGCCGCTGGGTTCTCCGCCGCTTGCCGGATTGCCCGCGGCTTTTTAAAGCGTCCGCCCTCCCCGAAAACGGGGGAGGGCGGCGGGCGGCCGCAAGCGCGTCCGCCGCCGTTGCCCGCGTAAAAGGAAAAAAGCGCACATCGCCGCGCGCGCAAAGACCGCCGCGCGGAAAAAAAATTTTAAAAAAGTTCGGAAAATTTTTAAATTATGACGGAAACTGTCATATATTCTATGCTATTCTAAAAGCGAACATATGTTCGTATTTGTCCATTATAACAGACGGAAGAAGAATGTCAATAGGGGACTGACGCGAAAAAAATATTTTTGAACAAAAATTTGTTTTCCGCGTCATAAAACATTGATTCGGCTTTTTTGCGCCGATATAATGGACGTGTACTTGCCCGAAAAAGGGGAGAAAACGGAGTAGAAGGCGGTGTTTTTATGAAGGACTATGCAAAGGCGATTTTGTACATTTATCACGGGATAGACGGCGTCGTTTCGCAGATAGACGATCTCGTTCTGCGGCGCGCGCTCGCTTCTTTTTCCGACAGCACTTCCTGCGAAAAACAGGCGGAGCGCATCATCGGTTACATCGAGCAGAAAAAACTGCTGCTCGCGCTCCGCTGCAAAACGGAGGCGGCGCTTTCGTCCTTTACGGAAGAGGAAGTGAAGTACTTCGAATACAAGTATTTCAAAAGAAAACCCGCCGACTATTTCGTCGGGTTCGACGCGGCGGGGCGCAATTATTTCCGCAAACAGATCCGCCTGCTGGAAAAATTCTGTTTCGCGCTGGCGCGGCAGGGGATCGACGAGGAGAGTTTCCGCCGCGACTATCTGCCGATGGAATTTATCCGCGATCTCGTCCGCCGCATCCGCAGGAGCGAAGAAAAAGCCGCCGAACTCGGCAGAGCGCGCGCCGCGGCGGCGAAAAGGGAGGAGAAAAAGGTTCAGCGGTATTCGTTGTCGCTGTAATTTTCCTCGAAAGGCTCTTCCGGCTTTTTATGGTGCGGGCGGACGGAAAACGCCAGAATGACCGCCACCGCGAGCACGAGCGCCACGATAACGGCGATCTTCAGCCCGGTGGAAAGCGCGCCGCCGCCTTCGGGCGGGGTTTCGGGCGTCTGTGGCGTTTCGGGTTCTTCCGGCTGCGGCAGGGGAGCGGGGTGCGGAGCGATCTCGAAGGGGACGACGCACTCCTCGCGCACATAGCCCAGTTCGCCGTTGTAATCGACGAAATACACGTAATTCCCCTCGGCGTCGTACGTATAGCCGTAAAATTTGAGCGACCTGTTTTCAAAGATATGGCGCACGAGCACGGTCGCGGCGGCGTCCGCATAAAACCCCGCGGCGGAAGCCGTGGTGAGCGTGAGTTCGCAGTAGGGCGTTTCGGGGGAAGTGCCGTCGTAATACAGGCTGTCGGTATACACGTAGCCGTCTATGGCGGGCGTGGAATAATCCCCCGCGAAGAGTTCCGCGCGGGAAACGGTTTCGCCCTTTTCCGCGATGCGCACGTAATAGGTATAGGGCAGGTAGAAGAGCAGTTCG
>CALVZR010000070.1 GCA_944372565.1 uncultured Clostridia bacterium
AAGGAAAAACGGAGATCGTGCATTCCACTCCGGACGCGTATTTTAAGGAAGTGGAACCGGATAAAGTATATGCGTCGTCGTTGATTCCGTGTATGGTGGGCTGTTATACCTCCATGATCCGCTTGAAACAGAAATACCGAGAACTCGAACGGCAGCTGTTTTTCACCGAAAAGATCGCGAGCATGGCGGCTTTGAGCGGCGCGTGTGCCTACCCGACGGAAAAATTCAGGGAAGCGGCGGAAGATATGATGGACGTTCAGTTTCACGATACGCTGCCCGGCACGAGCATCGCGAGCGGAGAGGAAAGCGGACTTGCCGAAATCTATCACGGGCTTTGCGTGCTCAACCGCGTGCGGGCGGACGCGTTTTTCGCCCTTTGCCGCGGGCAGAAAGTGGCAAAGCCCGATACCTATCCCGTATTCGTGTTCAATCCGAAACCGTTCGGGGGAAAACAGCTGGTGGAATGCGAACTTTCCATCGCGGCGACCGAGTCTTTCGGCGAGGAATATTCTCAGCTGGAACTGTTCGACGAAAGCGGCAACGCCCTGCCCTGCCAGACCGTGAAGGAATCGAGCAATCAGAGCGTGGACAGAAGAAAGAAGGCGGTGTTCGAAGCCGAACTCCTGCCCCTCGCCGTCACGCGGCTGACGGCGAAAGCCGTGATCAGGCCGGTGCAAAAATATGAGAGCGGAAAGGACGTCGTTTTCGACGACGGCAGAAAGCGGGTGGTGATCGGCGCAAAGAGCGGGCTGATCGAGCGGTTTTCGATAGACGGAGCGGAATTTGCGGAAGGCAATCTGTTCGCGCCCTTCGCCTGTGAGGATACGCCCGACCCGTGGGGGATGCGGCAGATGGTTGTGGGGGAAAATCCCGTTTCCTTCACCTTGCTCGAAGAGCCGGACGGCGCTTTTTCGGGAATGAAGTCCCTGCAGATCATCGAGGACGGCGAAATCTATTTGGGGGCGGAAGCCTTTTTCGGGTGCGGTCCGAACAGGATGCGCATCGGATACAAAATTTATAAAAATCAGGACTTTATAGACATAGACGTGAATCTGTTTCCCGGCGAAGCGGACAGGGTGTTCAAACTTTGCCTGCCGATCGCGGCGTCGCGCGTTCTGGGCGAACAGATTTTCGGGGAAGAAGAACTTTTTACGGACGGCAGGGAATGCGTTTCCCACAATTATCTGGCGTGGGAGAAGGGGGAAAATTACATAGAACTCGTCACGCCCCACACTTACGGCAGTTCGCACCTGGACGGAAAAAGCTATATCACTCTTGCGAGAACGGCCACGTACTGTGCGCACCCCGTCGGAGAACGGCCGCTGCTGCGGGAGGGGATCTTCATTCCGAAAATCGATATGGGCCAGCGCGATTTCGCTTTCAGGCTGCAGCCCGCAAAGAGGGGAGAGCTGAAAAGCAACGCGGATCTGTTCACCGAACGGCCGTACGCGCTCAACGTGTTTCCCACGGGGGAAGGAAGCCTGCCGCAATTCGGCGCGGTTCTCGATAACCGTAAAATCTCCCTCGTAACGATCAAAAAATCGGAACAGCTCGAAGGATATATCGTCCGGCTGTTCAACGGACAGGAATCGGCGGACAGCGCGCGGCTGACTTTCGGAAATGTGTCGGAAAAATTCGATTTCGGAAAATACGAGGTGAAAACGATAATTTTCGACGGAAACCGTCTGCGGGAATGCGATAGGATGTATATCTGAATAATATTGTGATAAGGAGGTGTTCGAAGATGAACGAACTGAAAATAGAAGCGGAAAACAAGGCTGCGGCTCCCCGTAAACCGCTGAAAAAAAGAAAACACGGGCTGATGCAGGGGCCGCAGGCGATGTTTTTCGTTGCCGTATTCATGTTTGTTCCGTTTCTGATCGGCATCGTGTGGGATCTGTTCGGCAAATTTGCCACCATTTCCCTGATGTTCAGAGATCAGTACGGAACGGGATTCGGCTTTTACTGGATAAGCTGGGCTTTCCGCGAACTTTTCACGACAAGCTCGCACGTGTTTATTTCCCTTACGGTCGCGGGAAAAGTGGTGGCGCTGAACTTATTTATTTTCACGCCGCTGCAATTCGTGATGGGGTTCTTTTTCAGCAGAAAGATGCCCTTTGAAAGGGCGCTGCGCACAATTTTCTTTCTGCCGTCCATCATCTCGCAGATCGTTACCGTGGCGATTTTCCAGCTGATGTTCGACAATTCTTTCGGCCCGCTGCTGGAATTTGCCAAGCTGTTCACGGGCGGGGAACTTCCCCTCGAAGGCCTGCTGTACAATAAGGATACGGCGTTTACGATGATCCTCATCTATATGGCGTGGGTGGGGCTGGGCGGCCCCGTGATCATCCTCACGGCAACGCTCAACAAGGTGCCGGAAGAACTTTACGAAGCCTCCCGCCTGGAAGGCATTTCGATGTGGGGGGAATTTATCCACATCGCCGTGCCGATGAGCAGCCAGATGCTTTCCGTGTATTTTTTGAACAACATGCTTTCGGGGTTCTCGATCTATACGGAAATTCTGCTTTTGACCGATCCGGCGCAGTCCAACGTGTATTCTTTCGCATACCTGATCACGCAGGGCTCGATCGCGGGGCAGTATTACCGCTCGGCGAGTATCGGTTTTATCTGTACCATCATCGCCATCCCCATCGTGGCGATCGTGAGATGGGCGGCGGACAGATTCCTGCCCGACACTTCGGTTTAAGAGGGGGATACGGAAATGATCAGAAGAAACAAATTAACGACAAACAGAAAACAATACGCCGTATATTGGATCGTGTTCGCATTCATGATGATCTACGTCGTGCTCGTTTTATATCCGTACGTATGGGCGTTTTTATCCTCCGTTTCGACGGATTCGTACAGGGAGAACGCGGGAAAACTCCTTCCGAGCCTGGCAAACGGGATCGATTTTTCGGGATTTCAGCGGTTTTTCGCTTACGAGATCCACACGCTCGACGGCCAGGGCGTGGAATATGTGTACGGCTTTTTCGACCTGGTGGGGAATACGCTGTTTTTATGCGTCACGAGAACGACGCTTTCCCTCGCGTTTCCCATTATGGCGGCGTACTGCTACACGAATTATCGCTTTAAAGGAAGGCAGTTCTTCTTCTTTTACGGCGTGGTGATGACGTTCGTTCCCATCTACGGCGGGATGTCCTTTACGTATCAGTGGATGTATGAACTCAATTTATACGATACATACATTGCGGTATGGTTCATGGCGATTGCCCCGTTTGCGAATTTCCTTTTTTATTTCGCGTTTTTCAAGGGCATCAGCTGGAACTATGCGGAAGCCGCGTTTATCGACGGCGCCGGGCACTTTGCCGTGTTCTTCCGCGTGATGCTGCCGCAGCTTGCGGGGATTATCGCCGTGTTTTTCGTAAACGCGTTTATCGGCGCGTGGAACGACTGGATGACCAACTATCTCTACCTGCCCTCGAAACCGCAGGTCGCCTATGCGATCTACCTCGTGCAGGGAGAGGCGACGCGCGTCAGCGACTACCAGATGTTCTATTCCGCGGTCATGATCGGGTTGATCGTTCCGCTCATCGTGTTCGCAATTTTTTCCAAGAAAATTTTAAGCACCGTTTATACCGGCGGTCTGAAAGGCTGATCGTAAAAGAAAAGTTCGTAAAAATCAAAAAGAAATTTTACGCGAATATAAATCAGAAAGGAGGATTTATCAGATGATGAAAACAAAAAGGCTTTTGGCGACGATTATGGCGGTTCTGGCGCTGTTTTCGTTTACGGCGTGCGGCAAGAAGGTGGAGCAGACGCCCACCGACAAGCCCTCCATACTCGTGGAGTTCTACCTGGCCGGGCTGGGTTCGGAGTATATGGAAAAGATCCGCGACGCCTTTAACGAACGCGCGAAAGCGGGCGAGTACGACTTTTACGTGCGCGTGATGGGGGATGAGAACATCGGCATCTCGCTCGATCAGGCGCTCCGTTCGGGCTCCGAGAACGCCTTTTTGCCGGACGCGGTCATCGTGAACAGCTACACGCCGCGCGCTTCCGCCGTTCTCGGGCAGGATCATTTCGCCGACTTAAAGAGCGTTTACGAATCGGAAGTAACCGTGGGGGGGCAGAAGAAAAGGCTCATAGACGTGCTCGATCCCGAAATGGTGGAAAAGGTGGAATACAACGGCGGTTATTATTCGGTGCCCATCATGAGCGGCGTGATGGGGTTCGTGTATAACAAGAAATTGTTTGAAAAATACGAGATCGAACCGCCCAAGACCATGGCGGAGATGGAGGCGATTCTGGATAAGATCGAAACCATAGACGTCAATACGGATACCACCTCGTTCGGCGATCTGAACAGAAACAACGACCATTACGCAATCGTTTATCCCAGCGGGGCGATCGGCTACTGGGACGCGGTAACATATACGTTTGCGGCGCAGTATCTCGGAAAAGAAGGGTTCTTCGATTTCCTCGAAGTAAATTTTGCGGACGAAAACAACCTCGAAGAGAGCGTGGAATCCATGCGCGGGGTATATGACAATATCTTCAAAAACCAGCAGAAATTCAACAACGTCGATCATAAATTCGCCCTGAGCACGGCGACGACGCAGACGAACGCGCTGCTGAAATTCTCCCAGGGTACTTCCTTCATGACGCCGTGCGGCGACTGGGCGTATTCCGAACTGAGCACGATCGACAAGGAGTTCGCCGCGGATATCGGCATGTTTTCCGTTCCCCTCGCGTGTAACGACGAAGGGCTCGTGAACGTGCCTGCAACGCCCTCTTCCGAAGTGTTCGAAGGCGTGGATAAAACGGATGCGGCAGCGGTTGCCGCCGCCGAAGAGGGATATACCAAGATCGAGCGGGCGAAGGTCGATCCTTCCGTCATCCCCGAAGAAGATCAGAACGCGGAATACATCTATTTCAGAAAGGTGAGTTATTCCATGGCGGGTGAAGTCGATTTCGTCATCCCCAAGAACGCGAAGAACGTGGATAAGGTAATGCAGTTCCTCAATTACTTTTTTTCGTCCGAGGCGCAGAACCTCTACACGAAATATACCACCGTGCTGCCCTCCGGCATAGAGTTCGATCTCGATCAGCAGATTTACGACGAACTTCCCCAGTTTTCCAAGGACTGCGCGGAGCTGGTCCGCGTTTCGGACATCGTTTTCACGGGGAAATACAACACGAAAGCGAGAATGTATAATCTGCGTTCGGAACTGAGCGGACTTCCGGGCGACTGGAGGCTCGGGATCCTGAAATCGAACGACGTTTCCTATGCGACGGAGCTGACGGATCACATCCTGAACACCATCAAATACGTCACGCCGACTCTCGACGCACAGATCGTTGCTTACGAAGAGGCGCAACGGGCGCAGGGATAAAGGAAAAATAAGGAGAAAAATGATGAAACTGAAAAGGATCATGAGCATCACTCTCGCCGCGGCGATGCTGGCGGGCGTGGGCTGCAACAATCAGACGGAATATATCCGCATGACGCCGGAAGATTCCTATGCCTATGAGAGCGATGTGCTCGGCGAAGGCGTTCTGCCCGTCGTGTCGTTCTGCTCGCCCTCTGCGGGTAACGCGGGGTTGGCGAACACCATTACGGACGAGGTGCTCAAACTGACCAAAGAGGGCGGCGTGAACGTGATCATGGGGCATGACGTGGGCGCTCTTTCGGAAGAGGAAAAACAGCTTGCCGAACTTTGCGCGAAATACGATATCGGGTATATGCCCAGCACGAACGAACAGGGCTATTGGCGCATCAACGCAGAACGGAACGGTTTCGTTACATACGACGACCTCACGGAGGAAGAAAAAGCGGCGACGGACGAAAATTTCAGGAATCTGCTTACAGAACTGTCCAAATATGAAAATTTCTTCGGGATCCGTTTTACCGATGAAGACGGCTACCGCCAGTTTTCCTCTGCGGGAGCGGCGAAAAAGGTGTTCGACGAGGTGTGCCCCGATAAGGTGTTCAGCCATAACCTGATCAGCTCCATGGGGAACAGCCAGATGCTCGATTACGGATATTCCCACGCTTATATGCCGGACACCGTGCCCATTTCCGCTGAAATTTTAACGGGGGGATATCAGTTTTATCTGGAAAAGGAAGCGGAAATAGTCAATCCTACGTTTATGTCCTACGACGGATATCCGTTTACCTTCCAATCCGACGTGCTCGGTTCGCTGCATGCCAATCAGAAACAGATCAACGACGTGGCGAGAAAGTATGAAAAATCCACCTGGGGATATCTGCAGGCGTTCGGGGGCGAACCCAACGATCTCGGCGAGGCTTCGAGGATCCCAAACTACAACGAGATCGAATATCAGATCGGTGTGATGCTCGGCATGGGGGCGAAGGGGTTGGTGCTATACACCTATTTCAGCACCCCGGTATATTCGAATTCGCAGGTCGAATATGAAATGCCGATCGATGAAAACGGCAATCCCTCGCAGATGTATTACGATTTCAAGAAAGCGTTTGAAAACATGAGGGGATATCAGCACATCCTTATGGATTCGGTCACGAAGAGCGTGGTCCTCGGCGGAAATACGGACGAAATCGCGCAGCGGCCGCCGGAAGAAATGGTCGTCGATACGTTCAACGAACTCACCGGCGTGGAAAGCCGCGAAACGGGCGTGGTGGTATATTGTATGAATTATCAGGGCAAAACCGCGCTTTTCGTACAGAACGCGAGCATCGAGGAAGGCGCCGTTGCGGATATCACGCTCAGTTTTTCGCGGAACGTGGAGGTCGCCGTCTATCGCGACGGCGGGGAAACGGCAAAAGAAGGGAAGCACATCAATTTATACGACGTGCCTTCCGGGCAGGCGATCATGGTCGTCGTAGGGTAAAATACAGAGAAAGAGGGAATTTATGAAAAATTATCTGAGCGAAACGGAAGGCATCATCGTAGGGCTGTTCTGCGCGCCGCCGCACGGTTCAAACGGCAATCCGAATTATATGACGGAGGAAAACTACCGCGCGCTGAAAGCGGCGGGCGTGGATCTGATCATGGGCAACAACGAGATTTTTTCCACGCCGGAAGAGGGGTATGCATTTGCGTCCATCGCGCTGTGCGAAAAGACGGGGCTCAAATATTTCGCCTACGACGATTTAAGCGGGTATTTTTATTCCATCGGCAAGCTGTGCCCGTGGACAAAGAATAAAAAAGCCTTCTGGGAATATTCCGAACAGGAGAAAAAAGACCTGCTCGAACGCTATGCGAAATCTCTGGAACGGTATATGAAAAACGATACCTGCGTGGGCGTGAAGTTTTCCGACGAGATCGGCTGGGCGATGCTGGACGGCATCAAATACGCCAAGGATTATTTCGACAAGGAATATCCGGATAAGATTTTCTTTATCAATATGCTGGGATATAACGTGAGCGACGCCGAATATATGTACGGCATGCCGGGCGCGGGAATGCCGGACAAAGCGACCTTCCGCCTGAAAGAAATGCCGGAGGTTTCCGTTGAATACGCCACGAAGATCGGGAGATGGGATATTTTCGCAAACAAGGTGCTCGACACGCTCGATCTGCCCGTTCTCACGCAGGATTCCTACGCCATGGAACCCATCGGCGGCGTGAACAACGTGGTAAACAGGTGCCTTTACGATCTGAGTTCCTATCTCGCCACGGTGAAGAAAAAGCGGGGCATTCCCGTCGGCAACTTCATTCAGGACGGACATTGGGATAAAAGTTCGCGCGGCCCGCTCACCAAATCGGAATTCGACCTGCAGGTAAACGTGCTCGTCGCCTACGGTATGGATATGATCCTCATCTATCCCGGCTGCTGGCCCACGGAAACGAACTGCCTTACCGGAAACGCCGGGCTGATAGACAGAAACGGGCAGGTCAGTCCCGTGTGCGATTATATGAAACTCGCCAACCGCCAGCTCCGCGCGGTGGATAAGGATATCCGTTCCGCGACGTTTGTCGGGATGATGGCGGCGGGGGAATTCAAATCGCTGCAGCCGAAAGACCTTTCCGGAATAGAGTGGAACGACGCGATTTTCGTGGGCGAACTCCCGCCCGATACGCTGATCGGCGCGTTTGCTGGCGTCAGGGAGGTAAAGGCGACTTCGCAGTGCATTCTGGGCTGTTTTGAATCCGAAACGCACAGGATGTGTTATATCGTAAACAATTCCATTTCCTTTGCCGCGGATTGTTTCGTGTCGCTGGACGGCGAAAAGGAGATCGCCTATATCCGCGACGGGGCAGAGGAAAAGATCGTTTCCGATAAAGTGGAAATTTACGGTCTGCCCGCGGGAGCGAGCGCATTTATCAAGTATAAAAAATAAGGGGAGGAAGATATGAGAAGGAAAACGAAAAGAGCGGCGGCGGGGCTGATGCTCTTCCTGTCGCTGACGATGCTGTCGGCAGCGCTTGCGTTTCCCCTTTCCGCGGGAGCGGAAGGGAGCGAGGCGCAGCCGCTGAAATATGCGGACGACGCCGCCCTTTCCAACACCGTTTGGGAAGTGGCGCAGGGCACGGTGACCGAAGGCGAATATGTGGGCGAAAAATCCCTCGTATTCGAGGGCGGGGATACCTCTCACGGACTGGGAACGACGTTCGCAACGGTTTCCACGTTGCAGGAATTTAAGGAGTTCGACCTGTATCTCGATATGACGTATTACGAATTGAACGGCAATTCGCTGGGATCGGGCATCCGCATCTCGTTCGGGAACGTGGAAATGAACCTGCCGAGCGCGCGGGCGATGAATTATGTGCCGTGCATCATAACCGGCGGAGCGCCGGCGCTGTGGAACACGCAGACGGAAACGCAGTATCTGCCTACGGGTGTATATAACCCTAGCGGACCGAACAACGAATATTTCTGGTCGTGGGCGGGACTTACGGATCAAACGCGCGTGGCGCATATGAAACTTTCCGTGCGCGACGAAGGGATTTTCCTGTACGACGATTACAACGGATTCACCGGGGAATATTGCACGGTAAACGAATGGAGACCGGACAGTCCGTTGAGGCTTTATTGGTATGAAAAGGCGGACGGGGACGACTATACGGCGGAATACGGAAAGATATCCATCGGAATAGACGTATATACGACCAAAACGCTCGCGCTGAGCAGGATGGACGTGGTGCCTTACACGGAAGGCGAGGAATATAAAAATACGGAATATGCCGCCGTGCCCGACGGGAAGAAAGATTACAAAACGGACGGCACTGCGGAAAGCGAACTGTTCACGGCGACGAACGCGAGCGCGGGGGCGAACGGGATTTCGCTTGTAAACGAAGACGGCAGCTACGGATATATCGAGAGCGTGAACGAATATAAGAATTTCGATCTGATCCTGCATCTGGGAAAGTTGGTATCGGAAGACAGCACGCTGAAAAACGATTTTATGATCGATTTCGGGAACGGGATGACGTTTACGGCGTACAGTTCAGTTAGCGAACTGTCGGCAACTTATCCGCCGCTGAAAAAGAACGGAACGGCGGTGGCTACGGGGTCAGGAGAGCGTCAGCATGTCTTTTTTGTGTCGCCGGTATTTGAACAGGGAGACGAGGCGGTGATCCGCCTGCGGGTACAGAACGGTACGCTGAC
>CALVZR010000071.1 GCA_944372565.1 uncultured Clostridia bacterium
AATGTAACGAAAATTTATGATAAACTGAAGGCATATAAAAAGCGGAACGCGCGCGGGTAAAAGCGCATTTTTGTTTTTTAAACGGCTTTTCGGGACAAGCCCCTTCTGTTTTTTCAAACGGGCGCGCCCGTTTTTTGCGGCAGATCGCCGCAAAAACCCTTTGAAAGGAAAAACGCCCCTTTTACGCACGGACTCCGCGGAAAATTTTCGGAGGTTTATATGTCTAAATTCGGTGATTTTCTGGAAAGAAAATTTCAGCTGAAAGAACACGGCACCACCGTGCGGACGGAAATCGTCGCGGGTCTTGTGACCTTTATGACGATGGTTTACATCCTCATGGTCAACGCGGGCATGTTCGTCGATCTTAACGCACCGGATCTTCCCCCCGTTTCCTACGGCGCGATCTACATCGCCACCGCGATCTCCGCCGTGGTAGGGACGGTGCTCATCGGTCTTTTGTCCAAGCTCCCGCTCGCCCAGGCTTCGGGCATGGGGCTGAACGCCTTCTTCGTTTACACGGTGTGCGGATTCATGCAGTCCAACGGCGTGACGTATGCGAACGCGCTCGTGTTCGTGCTTATCGACGGCGTGGTGTTCGTGCTTTTGACCGTCACGGGACTGAGAAGGGCGATCTTCAACGCCATTCCCGACTGCGTGAAGGTAGCCATTCCCGCGGGTATCGGCCTGTTCATCGCTTTCGTCGGCTTGCAGAACGCCGGGATCGTGGTGCTCAACGACTCCACCAAAGTCGCGCTCGCCTCGCTCAACTTCCTCGGCTCCGCCACCTGGGGCAGCGTGATGCCCATTCTGGTGACCTTCGCCACACTCATCGCCACCGTCGTCCTCTCCAAAAAGAACGTGAAGGGCGCCATTTTGTGGGCGATGCTCGGCGGCGCGGTGCTTTACTATTTGCTCGGGCTGACCGTTCCCGGTTTCTACAATGCGGACGGCTACACCATCACTTACACGTGGGATGAAGCCGCGCGGGCTTACACCGCCGTGACCGAAGGAACGGGCAGCGGAAATTATTTCCTCGGCTATGCAATGACGACCGAAACGATCAGCGATGTGAGTTACGTGGAAACCTACGTTGCGAACATCCTCAACTGGAACCCGCTGCAGGCGTTTGAAGATTTCGGCACGCAGGCGGTCGGCAAAGTGTTCACGGAAGGTTTCAACTTCGATTATTATCTGAGCTTTGAAGGCAACACCATCGGCTCGCTCATCCTGCTCCTCATCACCACCTCCCTGGCGTTCTGCCTGGTGGATATGTTCGATACGCTCGGCACGCTCTTCGGGGCATGCGCGCGCGGCAACATGCTCGATGAAAACGGCAACGTGCCCAACATGGACAAGGCCATGCTGGCGGACGCCATCGCCACCTGCTTCGGCGCGATCTGCGGCACCTCCACGGTGACGACGTTCGTGGAATCCTCCGCGGGCATCGGCGAAGGCGGCAGAACGGGTCTGGTTTCCCTCGTCGTGGGTCTGTGCTTTGTGGTGGCGATGTTCCTTTCGCCCATCGCGCAGCTCATCCCCACCTATGCCACGGCGGCGGCGCTCATCTACGTAGGCATCCTCATGATGAACAGCGTGAGCAAGATCGATTGGCTCAAAATCGAAATCGCTTTCCCCGCGTTCGTCACCATCGGCATGATGGTATTCACGTACAGCATTTCCTACGGCATCGGCCTCGGGCTCATCTCCTATGTGCTCGTGCAGCTGCTCACCGGGAAATTCTGCAAGAAGGAAACGATTGTCACCAAGGAAGACGGCACGGAAGAAGTCGTTTCCGAGCGTTCCTATACGGACGTCGTTACGATGATCATCGGTTTGTTCTTCGCGGTGATGTTCTTCCTGACGCACTGAGAACGATTCTGTAAAATACAAAGACCGGGCTTTTGCCCCGGTCTTTTTTTTGCGCCTTTTTGAAAAAAAGAAGGCGCAAAGGGGCGCGCTTTTTTGCCGGATATATGCCGAAACGCCGAAAATGACGAATTTTTTCGAAAAAAAAGAAAAAACCGCCGCAAAACGATTGACAGCGCATAATAAAATCCCTATAATAGTGCTTGCGTGTCCGGGTTTAGTAATTTCTAACCAAAAGTTTAATATTTCTAAACTTTTTCAAAATTCAGTAAATCTTAACAATTTGTTTATAAATACTAAACACGGGCGGCGAAAACGAAGGAGCGCGAAGGCAAATGGTTCTGGGCGAAAAAATCAAGGATCTGCGGCTGACCTGCGGGCTGACGCAGGAAGAACTTGCGGACAGGTGCGAACTTTCCAAAGGATATATTTCCCAGATCGAAAACGATCTCACCAGCCCGTCGATCGCCACGCTGGTCGATCTTCTGGCGGCGCTCGGCACCAATCTGAAAGAATTTTTCGCCAGCGAGGACGACGACGAAAAGGTCGTTTACGCAAAGGACGAATTTTTTGAAAAGCAGGGGGCGGGCTACACGCTCGACTGGCTGGTGCCCAACGCGCAGAAAAACGTGATGGAGCCCGTGCTCATCTCGCTGCAGTCGGAATCTTCCACGGAGGACGATTTCCCGCACGAGGGCGAGGAATTCGGCTACGTGCTGGAAGGCGAGATCAAGATCGTGCTCGGCAAAAAAGCGTATAAGTGCAAAAAGGGGCAGAGTTTTTATTTCTCTTCCAACAAGGTGCACAAGATCGTGAACGAAAAATCGAGGAAAGCGGTGTTTATCTGGGTTTCCTCGCCGCCGAACTTTTAAGGTTTTCCGCCCGATGCGGCGAAAACGGCGGGAGGGCGGACTTTCGGTAAAAGCCGGAAGAAAAGCGACGAAGATCCTGCGGGCGCGCCCGCGGGCGGATGCGGAGGATAAAAAATGGAAGAAAAGATTGCGGGCGGCGCGGAAGAGAACCTCGCGGGCGGCGCCCGGGAAGAAAACATCATCGAACTCGTCGATCTCACCCGTATTTTCGAGGACGGCGTGGCCGCGGTGGACAAAGTCAACCTCAAAGTCAAGAAGGGGCAGTTCGTCACCTTTTTAGGGCCTTCTGGCTGCGGCAAAACCACCACGCTCCGCATGATCGCGGGGTTCGATAAGCCCACGAGCGGTAAAATCCTGCTCAACGGCAAGGACATCAGCGCCCTGCCGCCGCACAAGCGTCCCGTGAATACGGTGTTTCAGCGCTACGCGCTCTTTCCGCACCTCAACGTGTACGACAACGTGGCGTTCGGGCTCAAACTCAAAAGGCAGAAGGTAACGTACGAGCGGACGGACGGCAGAAGATTTTCCAAAATCGAAAAACTCGGCAAGGCGGAGATCGCCGAAAAGGTAAACCGCGCGCTGAAAATCGTGGACCTCGAAGGCTTCGAGCGGCGCAGCGTTTCCACCCTTTCGGGCGGGCAGCAGCAGCGCGTTGCCATCGCGCGCGCCATCGTGAACGAGCCGCAGATCCTCCTTTTGGACGAGCCGCTCGGCGCGCTCGATCTGAAAATGAGAAAGGATATGCAGCTCGAACTCAAAGAGATGCATAAAAAGCTGGGCATCACCTTCATCTACGTCACGCACGATCAGGAAGAGGCGCTCACCATGAGCGACACCATCGTGGTGATGAAGGACGGCGAAATCCAGCAGGAAGGCACCCCGCTCGATATCTACAACGAGCCTGCAAACGCCTTCGTTGCGGACTTCATCGGGGAGAGCAACATCTTTTCCGGCACGATGACGGGCAAGCGCCGCGTGCGCTTCCTCAACAAGACTTTCGACTGCGTGGACGATTTCGAGAAGAACGAAAAGGTGGACGTGGTCGTCCGCCCGGAGGACGTCGTCTTTGCGGAAGAGGGGCAGGGGATGGTGGACGGAAAAATCGTCAGCTCGATCTTCAAGGGCGTGCACTACGAAATGGTGTGCATGATCGGCAAAACCGAAGTGGTTGCGCAGGATACGATAGAGCGCAAGGTGGGAGAGAAAGTGGGCATCGTCATCCGCCCCGAAGATATCCACATCATGGCGAAGGAGTTCACGGTGAACCGCTATGAAGGCTACATCACCAAACACATCACCGTGGCGTTCGGCGACGGCGAATTCGCCTGCGACGTGACGCAGCTTTACGAAAACAGCACGCTCGACGAGGAGGGGTATCTCGTAACCGCGTCGGGCGAGAAAATAGACCTCACCGATACGGACGTGGAGGTGGAAGTGGGGCTGAAAGACATCGAACTCGTGGACGTGGACACCCCCGAACAGGAGGGCGGCGCCGCGGGCAACATCGTTTCCATCATCTATAAGGGCGATCACTATCAGGTGATCGTGCGCACGGACGAAAACGAGGAAGACTACGTGTGCGATACCGAATATACCTGGAACGAAAACGACCGCGTGAGCGTGATCATCCGCCCCGAGGCGATCAAGCTGAAACGGAAAGAGGAGGGCAAGCGCTGATGGCTGTTTCCGCAAAAAAAATAGCGGCGGAGCCCGTTTTGGAAGAGAAGAAGAGCTGCGGGCTCAAAGGCGTGTTCCGCCGGAGTTTTCTCGGCATCCCGTATGCGCTCTTTCTGGCGATGTTCGTCATCTTCCCGCTGCTGCTCATCGTGTTTTACGCGTTTACGGATAAAAACGGGGCGTTTACGTTCGGGAATTTCATCGCGTTCTTTTCCTCCGGTACGAACATCAGCAACCTGCTGATCTCCGTGGGCATCGCCTTCATCACCACGGCGGTGTGCCTGCTCATCGCGTATCCCGTGGCGTATATCCTCTCGCGCTTTAAATCGGCGCGCACGTATATTTTCGTGCTGCTCTTCGTGGCGCCCATGTGGATCAATTTCGTGCTCCGCGCCTACGCCCTGCGGGAAATTCTCAACCTTCTGGGGCTGCTCGGCAAAACGAATTTTCTGAACGTCATCATCGGCATGGTATATGATTTCCTGCCCTTTATGATTCTGCCGCTCTATACCACGCTCATCAAGATGGACAAGAGCCTCGAAGAGGCTTCTGCCGATCTCGGCGGCAACGGCGCGGTAACCTTTTTCAAGGTAACGCTGCCCCTTTCGGTGCCCGGCATCATCAGCGGCGCTATGATGGTCTTTCTGCCCTGTATGAGTTGCTACGTCATCACCGATACGTTCGGGAACAGCAAAATCCCGCTCATCGGCAAACTGATCGAAACGATGTTCGGCACGGCTTCCGACTGGAATATGGGTTCGGCGATCGCCCTCATTATGCTCGTGATTATGTTCGTCACCATGCTGTGCACGGGGGGATTCAAAAACGAAACGACCGCAAGGGGGAACGCGCTGTGACAAAAAAGATTTTATCCTGGGCGTTTATCGCCCTCGTGCTCGCTTTCGTATATGCGCCCATCGTGGTGCTCATCATTTTCAGTTTTACGGACGCAACGATTTTGGGACAATGGGGCGGCTTTAGTTTGGATTTATTCAAGAGGCTTTTTACAGTTCCCGAAATGCGAAAAATGATTGTCAATACCATAGTGTTGGCGTTACTTGCAGGGGTAATTTCCACTGTATTGGGGACATTGGGAGCAATGGGGATTTTCTATGCGAAAAAAGGCTGGGGAAAGGTTCTGCAAGGGGCATCCAACATCAACGTGATCAACGCGGAGATCGTCATCGCGGTGTCGCTGGCGCTGGTTTCGTCGATTTTTGTCTTTAACATGACATATTATTCCCTGCTCATCGGGCACGTCGCGTTCTGCACGCCCTTCGTGGTGCTTTCCGTCATTCCGAAATTAAAGCAGATGGACCCCAGTTTGTACGAGGCGGCGCTCGATCTGGGGGCGTCCCCCGCAAAGGCGCTTTTCAAAGTCGTGCTGCCGGAAATCCTGCCGGGCATCGTGAGCGGGTTTCTGCTCGCGCTCACGCTTTCGCTGGACGATTATATCATCACGTCCTTCACAAAGCCCGCGGAATTCGATACCATCAGCACCTACGTATATAACGCCGTGAAAAATACCGCAAAATCCGAACTGCCCGCGTTCCGCGCGCTCGCCGCGGTGATCTTCCTGATCATCGTGATCGTGGTGGTCGTGCTCAACGTGCGGGCGGCGGGGAAAAATAAACAAATCGCAAAAATGGAGAAAGGAAAGAAATGAAAAAGATCGCATTGTTTGTTGTTGCGGCGCTCGTCGCCGTGCTGCCGCTCGCCGCGGCGCCCGCCTCCGCCGCGGAAGAAACGCTCGTTCTGCGCGTGGCGAACTGGGAGGACTATATCGGCGAAGGCATTCTGGAAGATTTCGAAACCGCCATGGCCGAAAAATACGGCAAGCCCGTGCACGTGGAATATTCCACGTTCGGCACGAACGAGGTGCTGTATAACGACCTCAAGATCGCGGGCGGATATCTTTACGACGTCGTTTGTCCTTCCGATTACATGATCGAGAAGATGGCGAAGGAGAATATGCTGCAGCCCCTCGCGCTCGACGCGGGCGGCAATTACGAGCTGTATATGTCCGATTACATCAAGGACGTTTTCGCGAATAAAATCGACTGGGGAACGGCGAGCCTTGCGGACTACGGCGTGTGCTATATGTGGGGCACGATGGGCTACGTGTTCAACGGCGCGAAAGTGGACGCGGGGGATATGAAGGACTGGACTTCGCTCTGGGACGAAAAGTATAAGGGCCGCTCCACCATCAAAGACAGCGTGCGCGATTCTTATTTCGTGGGCATCGCCTACGCCAAGGAAGAAGAACTGCTCGATCTGAAAGCGCAGTACGACGCGGGCACGCTCTCTCCCGAAGATTACAACGCCGCGCTCACCGAAATTTTCAACGATACTTCGGTGGATACGGTGAACGCCGTGGAGAAGGCGCTCTCCGCGCTCAAAGCCAATATTTTCGGCTTTGAAGTGGACAGCGGCAAAAACGACATCGCCGCCGGCACCATAGACATCAACTTCGCGTGGAGCGGCGACGCGGTCTATGCGATGGACGAGGCGGAGGCGCTGGGCGTTACCCTCTATTACACCGTTCCCGAAACGGGCAGCAACATCTGGTTCGACGGCTGGTGCATCCCCAAGGACGCCGAGCAGGTGGAACTTGCAAACGATTTCATCGACTTTATGTGCGATCCGGAGATCGCCGCGCGCAATATGGAATATATCGGCTACACGAGCGGCGTTGCGGGGGATAAGGCGTTCTCCATCGATTATTACGACGAAGATACGGGCGCGCTTGCCGAAACCGTGGAATACGAGGGCATTTTCGATTGGATGGTGCAGACCTACGGACTGGAAACCGAGCCGACGGATGGCTATACCGCGGTCGATCTCGGCTATTTCATCGGCGAGGGCAAAACGGTCTATACCGACGTGGTGGGCAGGCAGTTTTCCGCGCAGTATCCCGATACCAAAACGACCGAACGTTGCGTGGTGATGAATTATTTCGACGACGAGGCAAACGAGCGCATCAACACGATGTGGGAAAACGTGAAAGGCGTGGCGTTCCCGACGTGGGCGATCGTACTCATCG
The DNA here is from genome assembly GCA_944372565.1 of uncultured Clostridia bacterium. Lineage (GTDB taxonomy): Bacteria > Bacillota > Clostridia > Christensenellales > Borkfalkiaceae > UMGS775. Next base: position 7,459 of record CALVZR010000071.1, read on the forward strand.
TGGTGGGCGTGGTGCTCATCGTGGGCGTGATCCTGCTCATCCGCTTCAAGGATAAGATCTTCAAGAGCGGCGGCAAGGGCAAGAAGGGCGTGAAAGTCGTGGAAAAAGAGGACGTATAAAAAACGGGCAACCGAAAAAGCGCCCCGTTCCCGCAAAAATGCGGGAACGGGGCGCTTTCTTTTCGTTTTTCACAGCGCGCCGTCCATGAGGTGCAGGTTGCGGATATTCGCGTCCGCAATGCCGTCCGTGATGGAGTTTGCGTGCGTGGAGAAGTTGATGCAGGTCGCCTTGCTCAGCCCCTGCGCGCGGTATTCGGCGGTGATGAGCGAGGCGATATCCTCTATCATTTCCGCCTTGCCCTGCGCTTCCGCGGGGGAGTTGCCCGTTTCAAGCAAAAAGGAAAGCGGTTCTTCGAGGGCGGAGAGCACGGGAAGATCGCGCATACCGCGGAACAGCCACTTATCGTAGGGGGCGTATCTGCGGTTGAGCAGATATACGGTGTGCGCGGCGTTCTTCACGAACTCGAAAACCGCCAGCTGCGCCGCGCCGCGTTCCCCGCGGGAAATACACCGCGCGAAGTTGTATTGCCCCGCCTGCGCCATCACGGCAGCTCTTGCGGCGAGTTTTTTTCTGCGGATGTCTTCGGGATACCCCGCGAGCAGAATTTCCCGCACTTCGGAAAACTTCCCGAGCGGGTCCGCCCACACTTCGCCGTCCGACGCGGTGGCGAGGCAGTGTTCGGGGGTGTGCAGCCAGCCGCCCACGCTGTCCGGCGCGTGGGGCGCGCCCAGCAGTTTTTCGTAAAAATCCCCGATGACGAGCACCCCGTGCCTGTCCCCGCCCATGGGCGAGAAGTTCTGCCGTTTCAGCCCCATATATTCTTTGGGCAGCGAGGCGTACGCGCGGGAGAGCTTAAACCCGAATTTCCTTTCGTCCTCCGCGGTGAGCCAGATGCAGAAGCCCGGCTCGAAATCGTGATCGCGCGAAAGTTCGTCGTCGAATCCCAGACACTCCGACCCCTCGCCGACCAGACCCACGGCGGCGCGTTCTTCGGCTTCGGGGAAGTTTTTCAGCATTTCCCTGCCGTATTCGAGATAGTAGTTCTTGCAGATCTCAAGCCCTTGCATAGATTTCCTCCGCACGTTTTTTCAATTCCGCGTCTTTGAGGAAATAGCCGAAATAGCCGAAACTCGGCGCGCATTTCGAGCACACGAACGCGTAATACCCGTTGCGTGGCAGGGAGGGGGAATCGAGCAGTTCGGCGGCCTTGTCCATACAGGCGGAAACGAGGTCCTCGTCGCCCTTCCACGTTTCGTAAAGGTGCGCCATATTGACGTAGGTGATGGCGGTATCCGCCTCGCCGTGCTCGGCTTTCTCCATCACGGAAAGCGCTTTTTTGTAGTAGTTTTCCGCTTGTTCGTATCGTTTCAGATCGACGAGCGCGAGGGCGAAATTGTTGTAAAGCCCGCCGAAACGCACGTCGTTTCCGGGAAGTTCCTTTTCGTAAATCTTTTCCGTTTCGAGATAGAGGGAAACCGCCCGCTCCGCATTGCCGAACGCTTTGAGCGCGGTGGCGGCGTTGAGGTAAACGGTGGCGGCGGAAACGCTCTCTTCCATGCCGAGGACGCGGATGAGTTCCAGCCCGCGCTCCACGCTTTTCATCCCTTTTTCCCGATTGCCGGTTTTGCGGTAGTAGCCCATCAGTTCGCTTTCGATGCTCAACTCTCCCCGCAGATCTTTCAGCCTGCGCGCCTCTTCCTGCCAGAATTCCAGCAAACGCCCCGCTTCGGCGTAGTCGTTTTTATCGAAAAGCGCGTCTATCTTGCGGATGACGCGATCGACGGGCACGCTCTCTTCGGGCGTTTCCCTGTCCGGATAATAAAAACTCTCTCCGCCGCACTGTGAACAGCGCGGCTCTTTGTAATCGAAAGGATCCAGCATATCGTTCATGTCAGTTTAAAAGCTCCTTTGCGAAATTTTTCAGTTCTTCCTCGCCGTGCAGGGCGGAGGGGATGGAAAGTTCGCACTTCACGTTCACGTTTTTCATCCCCTCGAGGGCGGCGCGCATCAGTTTGCCCGCCGAAAGCGCCCACGAACCGTTCTCGACGACCGCCGCCGTCCTGTTCTGAAAATTTTTGGCTTTCAGGCGGGAGAGGAAGTGCTCCATCGGGGGGAACAGCCCGCCGTCGTACGTGCAGGCGGCGAACACCGTCTTGTCGCAGCGGAACGCGTCGGCAACGGCGAAGGAAAGATCTTCCCTCGTGAGGTCGCAAAAATACACCTTTTCGCCCTTTTCTTCGAGAATGGCTTTCAGGCGGAGCATAGCCTCCTTCGTGTGCCCGTGGATGGACGCGCACGCGATGAACGTGGCTTTTTCTTCGGGGCGGTAGGCGCTCCACGTATCGTATTTTTCAAGATAGTAAGAGAGGTTTTCCGTGAGCACCGGGCCGTGCAGGGGGCAGATCGTTTTGATCTCCAGCGCCGCCGCCTTTTTCAAAAGCTGCTGCACCATATTTCCGTATTTGCCCACGATGTTGAGATAGTATCTTCTCGCCTCGTCCTCCCACGGCTCATCCGTATCGGGCGTGCCGAACTTGCCGAACGCGTCCGCAGAAAAGAGGATCTTTTCCTTTGCCTCGTAGGCGACCATCACCTCCGGCCAGTGCACCATGGGCGCGAACACGAAGGTGAGGGAATGTTCGCCAAAAGAGAGCGCGTCCCCGTCCTTCACCACCGTTTTGTTTTTGAAGATATCTCCGAAAAACCGTTCGGCGATCGTAAAGGTTTTGGCGTTGCCCACGACCTTGGTTTGCGGATATTCTTTCAAAAACGCCGCGATGGACGCGGAATGATCGGGCTCCATATGCAGTACGACGAGATAATCCGGCTTTCTACCTTGCAGGGCGGCTTTGAGGTTCGCCATCCATTCGTCCGTTCTGCGGGCGTCCGCGGTGTCCATCACCGCGATCTTCTCGTCGAAGATGACGTAAGAATTGTAACTCACGCCGTTTTTCACGGGGTATTGCCCTTCGAATATGCCGATGTCCTTATCGTCCGCGCCGATATAGCGGACGTTTTCGGAAAATTTTTTCATAGAATCGCCCTCCTTTGACGGTTGTTTTTCGTTTCTGCTTTTAATTCATAAAGAGTATAACACACATTTCAAAATCGGTCAAAGAATTTTAAGCAAGAAAAATGCCCGCGAAGAACCGCAAAAGAAAAAAAGCCTCCGCGGAAATTCCGCGAAGGTTTTCGGGCAAAGCTCAAAGGGGCAGGTCTTTTTTGGTGAAACGCCACATGCCCACGGCGTAGGTGACGACGGCGATGCCGATCAGGATCGCGAATTTCCAGAGGAACGCGAGGCTGACCGCTTCCGTGCCGATGGTGGCGATCGCCGTGGAATCGAGCAGGGAAACGATGGTCATATAGTTGAACACGTTCATGGCTTCCACGCCCATGCCGAGGTTTACGAAATCGGGCTGGCCGAACATACCCAAAATCTTGCACACGAAGAAGAACACCGTGATGCTGCCGCCCACCGCCAGCGAGTGCTTGGAAAGCGAGAACAGGCAGGACGCCATAAAGCAGATGCCGCTCACGGCGAGCATCACGCAGAATCCGCCGAGATTGAGAAGGAGCACCTGCGCCGCGTCCGCCCAGGTGAGTCCGCCGTAGCCGATCCACTGGGTGAGCAGCCCCGCGCCCGCGGTGATGAAGAACATCCCGAAGAGGGAAAGCACCATGAAGAGCATCTGCGTCCACATCACGGTAGAGCGCTTTGTGGGGGTGGAGAGCACGTACGCCATGGAACCTCTGTCCACCTGCGCGGCGACCAGTTTGTTCGCCGTTACGATCACGTAGATCATCGCCAGCATCACGCCCGCCATCGTATAATACATATCCTGGATGAATTTATCGATGTCCATCGTGGACATTGCGGTCAGTTTTTCCGCGTCCACGCCCATCGCCGTCAGAAACCCTTCATAAGACAAATTCGGGGTGGTCGGGAGCAGGTTGATCTTGTCAATGAGATCTTGCGGCAGCAGCTCCAGGATGTAGGAAGGGATGGTGGAAGGATCGAAGGGCAGGCTGATCGTGAAATTTTCGGGAATGAACGGAAGCAGCTCTTCCGGAACCCCGGACAGATCGAGCGATACGGAGAGCGAGCCGGTATTGTATAATTCGTAAAGGGTCACGTACTGCGCGAGCAGTTCATCGTCCCGGTGCAGGCTGTCGAAATTCATGGAACCCATGATCATGTTGATGGTCGTGAGAATGACGCACATGCCCGCGGTGACCGCCAGCCACATCGTCCAGTTTGCTTTAATCGATTGTTTGAACAGGGGTTTGCTTACCATCTTTCTTCTCTCCTTTGAAAATTTCGTCGAAATATTTTTCCAGATCGTATTTGACTTCCGCAATGTACTTCACGTCGTATTTTTCGAGCGAGGCGAAGAGCTTGGCGATATCCTTGCGGGGGAGGGAAACCTCCGTTTCGCACCGTTTCGCGTCGATCTTCCCGTAAGAAAAACCGCCTTTGCGGAAATCGTTGAGATCTTTCTTTTCCGAAAATCCAATCTTGAAAGTCTTGACGTCGTGGTGGCGGATCTTGTCCATATCCGCCACGTCCACGAGGGAACCGTCCTTGATGAGCGCCACCTTGTCACACGTCGTTTCGATCTCCTGGAAGATGTGGCTGCTCATGAAAACCGTTTTGCCGCGGCTCTTTTCTTCGAGCACGATGGAGATGAACTCCTCCCGCATGAGCGGGTCGAGCCCCGTGGTCGGTTCGTCCATCACGAGGATCTCCGGATCGTGCATGAGCGCGGCGACGAGGGCGGTTTTCTGTTTCATTCCCTTGCTCATGCGCTTTAAATTGGCGTTGATGTCGAGTTTGAGTTTTGCGATGAGCTCGTTGCAGTGCGTCATATCCGTAACGCCCAGATATTCCGCCTGGATCTTTAAGAAGGTCGCGCCCGTATTCACGTCCGGAAAGGCGATCTCGCCCGGCACGTAGCCCACGTGCTTTGCGATTTCGCAGGGGTTGTGCCAGGAGTTTACGCCGTTCACCTCGCACGAGCCGCCGTCCGGCTTTAAAAAGCCCATGATGTGGCGGATAGTGGTGGTTTTGCCGCTGCCGTTCGTGCCCACAAAGCCGAACATCTCGCCTTTTTCCACATCGAAGGAAATATCGAACACGCCGCGGCCGAACCCGTAGTCTTTGGTCAGATTTTTCACGCTGATGGCAGGGGTCATTGCACACCTCCGAATTCTCTGTCTTCGTAGTAAAAGCGCATAAAGTAATCTTCCAAGGTAAACTTATCCTCGGTGAATCCCGTAACCGAAAGCGGGGCCACGGTATGCACGAATTTGTTGGTGTCCGCGTCGTTCAGCCCGATCTTCGCGCCCTGCTTTTCGTCGTTCTTGCTGATGACGTTGAAGCCCGCCTGCAGGAAGGTTTCGTAATCTTCCTTCTTTGCAAAGGCGATGCGGAAGGTTTTGTTTTCGTTGTAACGGATATCGTCCGCCACGAAAACCGACATGATCTTTCCGTTTTTGATGATGGCGATCCGATCGCACGTCGCGTCCACCTCGCTGAAAATGTGGCTGGAAAGCAAAATGGTTTTGCCCCGCTTTTTCTCCTCTTCCACGAAGTCGATGAATTTTTCCTGCATAATGGGGTCGAGCCCGCTGGTCGGCTCGTCTAAAATGAGCACGTCGGGATCGTCCATGAACGCGGTTACCACGGCGAGTTTTCTCTTCACGCCGATGGACATCCGCTTGGTGCTCCCCGAAGGATCGAGCTCGAATTTATCGAGCAGATAGCGCAGCCGATCCTCGTTTTCGCTCTTTTTCATCTTCTGCATCATGCGGATGAATTCCCAGCCCGAAAGCCCTTCGGGCAGGGCGATTTCGCCGGGAAGGTAGCCGAGCGTTCTCATGATCTCGCTGTGATGAACGAAACTGTCTTCTCCCAGCACCTTGGTGTCGCCCGCCTGCGGGCGCGAAAACCCCATAATATGGCGGATGGTGGTGGTTTTTCCCGCGCCGTTGGGGCCGAGGAACCCGAATACCTCGCCTTTTTTCACCGCAAACGAAACGTCGAACACGCCCCGTCCGCTGCCGTAATCCTTGGTCAGCCCGTTTACTTCGATGATATTTTCGTCCATCTGATCACCGTCCTTTCTTTCTCCGTAAGGCGCGCCTCGCCGCGCGCCCCGCTCCCGCCGCCCGCAAAGGGGCGCGGATTGCTTTTTTCTACGATTCCGCGGGCGGAGGGCGCGGCGCGGCTTCCCGCCGCGCTCTCCGCGGTTTTCTTTAATTTCATTATATGTCGAAAACGCCGGAATGTCAATGCGGCAGCGGCGAAAAAAACGTAAAAAAATCGTAAAATTTTATACCTTATCATAGGTTTTTATGACAAATAAGGTTATTTTCACGCTTTTTCGGGCGCGCTGTCATCTGCCAAAATGACAGCGCGCCCGCGCGGGCTTGTCCGATAAGAATTTTTGCGGCGGACGGCGGCGGCAATTTTCCCCGCCCCGCGCTTTTGCAAAAAGAAAAATTGACGAAAGATATCCTTTTTTGCCGGTCTTTTTTCTGCGGCCGGGCGGCGCGGAAAATGCGGGCGGGGGAGGACCGCGGGAGAACGCCCCCGCCGCACGCATAAATTATGCCCGTTTTCAATACATTTTATAGTATCATTATTGACAATTTTGTGTGAAATTGCTATAATAAATACCGTAAAACCGAAAAAATTCGGATTTTTTCGCCGGAAGAGGAGAAAAGGAGGAAGGTATGGCAAAAATACAGCAGTTTGTGAAATACGAAGGGAATAACGATGAGCTGTTCGTCAAGGTATCGGCGGACGCGCTGAATTACGACGCGAAACTCATCGTGCCCGAAACGCACAACGCCATTTTGTTGAAAGACGGCGTGATGATGGACACGCTCAACAGCGGCAGTTACGATATTTTCGATTCCAAGCATAAGAAGAAGACCGAAAGCATCACCGTGGACGTCATCTATATGTCCAAAACGGCAAAGCTCAAAGTCAACTGGGGCACCAAAACGCAGTTCAATTTCCGCGATACGGAAACGGACGTGCCCATCAAAGTGGGGGCGCACGGGGAATTCGAAGTGCAGATCTGCAACCCGCGCAAGGCGTATCTGGAACTGATCGGCGCGGATAAGACCTATTCGGTGGAAAAACTCAAAGAGCGGCTCGCGATGCGTATGATGAGCGAAGTGGAGCCCGCCATCGCCCGCGCCATGCGCGAACAGCGCATCACGTACGATCGGATGGGCGAACATAAAAAGGAAAGTTCGCAGTCCGTGCTGCGCGTGCTTTCCAAAATGTTCGAAGAGGAATACGGGCTGAAAATGTTCTCCTTCACCATCGCGAACGTCATGATCGCCGAGGAATACATCAAGGCGATCGAGGCCGCCCGCACGGAGGCAAAGCGCAAGGCGGAAGAGGAAAAAGCCCGCCTCGAACGCGAAGAAAAAGAAGAGCGCGCCCGCCGCGAGGAAAAGGAAGAGCAGGAGCGGAAGGACGAAAAGGAATGGGAGCGCGAAAAGTGGCTGCGGGAATTGCAGTCCACCGATTACGAAAAGTATCTCGACGTGT
>CALVZR010000072.1 GCA_944372565.1 uncultured Clostridia bacterium
CGTTTTCGTCGTAATAGATCCCCGCTTTCGCGTCGCCGTACGCCACAAAAACGTTGGGCGTGACGTAATTTTCGGCGCTGCCCGCCGCGATGACGATCGAAAACCGGTTCGTTTGGTCGTTTTTATCGGCAAACGTGATCATCATCTCTTCAAAGTCGGCATAGTTGTTTACGTAACTGTTGCCGCTGTTGATCGGGCTGTTATACGTTTCTTCCGAAAACGCGCGGAAATCGAGCACGAATCTGCCCGCAAAGGTATCCGAAAATGTGAATTTCGTTCCCGAAGCGGCCGCCGTTAAGAGCACGCCCTTCCGCGGGTCGTCTATCCCCGCGCTTTCGGGCAATGCGGCATCCATAGAGATGCCGTTTTCTTCTTCAAAGAGATCTTCCCCCGCCGCCGACAACGGTTTCCCGACGGAAAAGAGCAAGGCAAACACGCACAGCAAAAATGTGAAAGAACAGATAACGAGCAATATATTTTTCTTTTTGGACATTCCGTTCACCCCTTTATTCCTCCGAATGTGATATTTCCCATAAATTGTTTTCTGAACACGATAAAGAGCACCAGGCAGGGCAGGCAGACGATCATCGTCGCCGCCATACGGACGTTCACGCTGGCGGTCGCGTTCGTGGACATCATCTGGAACCGGTACAGTCCCACCGCCGCCGTCGGCCAGCTGGGCAGATAGATGAGCGGGCTCATATAATCGTTCCATTGCGGCATAAACGCCGTGAGGAACATAATCGCGAACGGGACTTTGATCATCGGGAACATAATGGTCAGCAAAATGCGCCAATGCCCCGCGCCGTCCACGGTGGCGGCGTCCATATAATCGTTCGGGATCGCCGCGAACGCCGCGTAATAGATCATCAGCGGCGCGGTGTTGAACCCGATGTTCGTGATGAATCCCAGCCAGATATTGTCGTAAATGCCGATCGCTATCCTGAAAGAGATATTTGCGCCCACGCTGCCGACGATGGGGATAATCAGCATAAAAAGATAGGTATTATAGATGATACTGCTCAGTTTGCACTTGTATTTCTGGCAGAGATAGGCGCAGAAACACGTGGACACCGTGGACGTGGCCACGTTGCCGAACGCATAGATAAACGAATTGAAGAACAACTGCGGCAGATAATAGCGCATATTGTTCACGACGACGTACAACTCCGAAAAAGCCAGCGTATAATTGCCGAATTCCCATTTTTTCGGCAGACCGTACAGATTCACGTAATAATCGCTGGGCGCTTTCAGGGAACTGATCAGCCCCCAGTAGATCGTGTAAATGAACGTTCCCGCATATACGAGGAGAAACAAAAACATAATCACGGCGAACGGGCTTTTGAATTTCGCAAAATACTTTTTCACCCGTTTTCTGCCCGTCCCCCGCAAAACGACACTCTTTTCCATATCTTAATCCTCGTTCGGCCCGTACTTGTTGCAAAGCCATTTCACGCCGAACGTGATCGGCGCCACCACCGCCGTGACGAGCAGGCTCGCGGCGGCGGAATACATCTGATTCGGTTTGTTGCTCGGATCTTTCATTACCATGGAAAACAGGTAATAATCGAAAGACCAGAGGGATCTGTCCGCGCTCGTATCGAAAAAGGCGAACAGCGGCGGCCCCGACATAAACAGCCCCACCACGCCCGTGATCAGGTTCACCGAAAGGAAGGGCCATAACGCGGGGATGATGACGTGGATAAACTCGCCGTAACGGTTGCAGCCGTCTATGTAGCACGAATCGACCAGTTCGGGAGAAACGCCGCCCATAAAGCCGACCGACGAAAACACCCCGCCGCACATCCCCATCCACAGGGTATAGAACATCAGCGTGTAAAACGCGGTGTTCGGCATGGAGAGCAGTCCGTATTCCAGCCCGAACAGCTGCGCAAACGCAGGTTCCCGCACGAGATATTTGAACAAGCTCACCCAAACCATGCCGGTGATGATCGAGGGCATAAAGAGCAATATCCTGAAAAATTCCCCCCACGGCAGTTTTTTATAGATGTAAAACGCCATGATATAGCCCATCGCCATATTGATCAAACCGATCGCGTAATAGATCAGCGAAACCAGAAACGTTCTGGCGATCCCGCCCTCGGTCAATGCGCGGAAAACATCTATGAAATTCGCAAAGTTGTTCCAGTACGTCGTATCCGTTTTCACGTCGTATCCGAAAAAACCGAGCCCCACCGTATTGAGCAGTCCCCCGCAGGTAAAACCGATGAAGTTGATGATCGGCAGCGTCATGATGCTGAAATAAAAACCCCATTTTTTCCAATCGGTTTTTTTGTTTTTAAGCGCGCGTTCGTTTTTCATCAATCCAATCCCGTGATATCAACCGTTTTGTAATATTCGTATGTATCGGACAAATAATATTCGGGCGTCCAATGCTGCTGGAAAAACACCTTGAAGGGATTGGGAATCCCCCTCGAATTCGAGAAGTTCCATCCCGCATAGATCAGGTTTTCGTTGTATTTGCCGATCGTGCTGTTCGGCATACTGAACATCACGTTGCCGTCGTAAACTTCCGCCCGCTGTTTTTTGTAATACGAAAGCGAATCCGAATCGGAAACGTCGATATCGTAATCGTAAGGGATAACGCATCCGTTGTCGGAAAGGATCTCGGCGCCTTCATGGGAAAACATGAATTTCAAAAATTCGATCGCCAGTTCGGGAACGTCCGTCGATTTTTTCGCGAACATCGCCATGGAGCCGGTGGTGGAAACGAACTTCGTTTCGTAGGGCGTTTCCCGATCGTCCGGCAGGGGGATGGGCATAATGCCGAACCGCCTGTTTTCCACGCTGTATTCCTCCCCGTAATTTTTCGCCATATCTTCAAACACCCAGGAGGCTTCCTTTTCCCACCATCCGCCGTCGATCAGCATGGCAACCCGTCCGTCCGTGACCTGCGGCTCCACCACGGAACGCAGGAAGTGTTCCTGCGCCGCCATGTGCGATTCCCCCGGCCCCACGGAATACGGGGTGAAATTGCGGCCGTTCGATTCGTCCATAATATCCCGCGCGAAGCACAGCGCGTAATATACGCCGGGCTGTCTTTGCAGTTCCGCGATGTTCGCCCACGTTACGGTTTCTTCCGAGCAGATCGAAAGCATTTCGGTTTCCGAAAACGAACCGTACGTATGCGGCGCCAGATTTTTGAATTCATCCATATCGATCAGATTCACGCTCACGCCCGTCGTATCCAGTTCCGGGGCGTAGTTTTTCAAAAACTCTTCCGTGCCGTCGAAATAGCCCTTCACGACTTCCGAAAACTGCTGAAAATACGCATCCCAGTAATCCCCCGTCCAGGTAAAGGGCACGCAGCTTTCCTGCTTGATCCTCTGCAACAGGCTGAAAAACTGGGAATAGGTGACGGGCAGGCCGTCGTCGTACGTACCCGTTTGGCCGTCCTGCCCCGCGGATTTCACAAAGCCTTCGCCCACGTCCGCGGCAAAATTCCCGTCCTCGTCCATCCAGAAACCGTAATCGTCCCACAAATCGACGTCGTAGATCATCTGATACACGTCCACGATATACGGCAGCGCGTAATATTTGCCGTCGATGTTGTAATACGAATCCAGTTCGTCGAACATCCTGTCCGCCACGCTTTTGCCGTCCACCAGCTGTTCCGCGACGGCGGAAATATCGAGAAGTTTATCTTGCCGCACGAAATCGTGATAGGTTACGCGGTCGATCACGAACACGTCTTCGTCCATGGTGTCCATGGTGGAACCGAGAACCGCGGGGTCGTAGATCTCCTTGCCGTATTTCGGCATCAGCTGTACCCCCGTTTTTCCCTTTTCGAAAGATTGGTCTTTATACATTTCCTCGAACTTCGCCTTAACTTCCGTAAACCATTCCGTACCGAAGCCGCCGTTGTAGATGCCGACGTAAAGCTGCGTTCTGTTGATGTCCACAGCCTCCCCGTCGGGAGTGGGCTGGCAGGCGGTGGCGGAAAACAACGTTGCGCCGCAGAGCAGACAGCTGATAATTAGACTTAAAATTTTCTTGATCATCTTTTTCTCCGTAAATTTTGAATTTTTAACGATTTTATCTTATCACAATAATTTTGCAGTTTCTATATATAAAATAGATTAAAATTAGATAATAAATTGATATTTCAGCAGATTCGCCCGCACGCAAGCAAAAAGGCGATGCTTTGAGCCGTCGCCTTTTATAATGGATTTTTATAAATTTCCGCTTATCTTAAATAGATATTTCTGTTTCTGTATTCCCGCGGGGAAATGCCGTAGGTTTTATGGAAAACTTTATCAAAATAATTGACATTGGAAAAGCCCACCATTTCGGCAATTTTAATGATCTGCAGATCGGTGGAATCGAGCAGATTGCACGCATAATTCATTTTGAGGCCGATAAACACGTCGTTCGGCGTTTTTTTGTACTTCTTTTTGAACTGGCGGATGAGGTGTTCTATGCAATATCCGATCTCCCCCGAAAGGTCTTTGAGCGTTCTGCCCATATTTTCGGGCTTGCGCATAATCTCTATAAATTGATCCACAACGTCGTTTTCCTGCCTGGAATTTTTGAATTCAAACAGCATTTCCACGAAAATTTTCACGATCAGCATGCGCAGAAGTTCCTGCTTTTCCTTTACGTCGTAAGCCGAAAAACTCAAAACGCGGTTCACGATCATTAAAACTTCCTCGTGTAGCCTTTTGTTTCCGGGAAGGTACAGATTGGGTTCTGTCAATAATTTATCATATAAATGCGGATCGATATTATCCACCACGCTTTTCAGCCAGCTTTCGCGGATCTCGAAATTATAATATTTTATACTGCCGCATTTATATTTTTTGATAAAATGAACGTTGGCGGGTTTCACCAAAAACATATCGAATCCGCTCATGATGATTTCGTTTCCGTCGATCGAATTGATCAGCGAATTTTCGCACATCACCATGATCTCCCAGTAATTATGCGAGTGGATCTCCGAAAAATCCGACGTTTTATAATAAAACAATACGTCGATGTCGTCCGGCGTGAATTCTCCGTCCTGCGGGAAATCCTTTTTATAATAATCCAGAAACTTAAATTGCGAGATCTTCATATACCCCTCATAAAAGGCCGTTGCTTTTTCGGGGAAAAAGCAACGGGGACGTCCCCGTTTTGTTTTATCATAGCGCATCGGAGCAAACAAGTCAATTATTTATACAATTATTTTTTGCTTTCTGTTTTCGTTTCGTATATAATGAAAAAAAAATCGCGCCGTTTTTTCTCGTGACGGGCTGCGAAAAAGGAAGAGGGACACGCGAAAATGATTTATGAAGACGTTTCCTACGGGAAAGAAACAGAGCAGAAAGCGGATATCCGCGTAAAAGAAGGGGCGCAAAAAACCGTCGTTTACATTCACGGCGGCGGGCTGGACAGCGGGGATAAACGGGACGCAGCCGCATTTCTCTCCGCATTGCAGGAGGCGGGGTATTCCGTGATCTCCGTAAATTATCGGCTGTATCCGCAGGCCGTTTTCCCCGAATATATCAAAGACTGCGCCGCGGCGCTGCGTTTCGTTTCGGAAAATGCCGGAAAATTCGGCTATGCGAAAAATTTCGCCGTGATCGGCAGTTCCGCCGGCGCATATATCCTCTTGATGCTGCTTTTCGACGAAAAATATCTTTCGGAATACGGCGTCTCCCGCGACGACTTTGCGGCGTTTTTGGTAGACAGCGCGCAGCCGACCACGCACTTCCGCGTTCTGGAGGAAAGGGGTATCGAGAGAAACGCGATCCGCATCGACGACGCATCCCCTCTCTTTTTCCTGAAAAAATGCAAAACGTTCCCGAAACTGACCATCGTAACCTACGAAGATGATATGTTCTGCCGCAAAGAGCAGAATATGATGTTTTCAAAAGCGCTGGAAAGCTACGGGATAAGGCATAACTTTTGTATTCTGAAAGGCGGGCACTGCGCGGGAGAATATCCCGACGAAAACAACGAAATACCGCTTCTCGCGCTGCTGAAACGCGATTTCTGAAACGGTTGCGCGTTTCGGTCCGATTTCAGCCGTTGTTTCTGCCGGAAAACGGGGCGGCGCAGGGCCGTTTGAAGGGTGCGGCGCGGTTTCTTTTTCTGCCCGCGGCGGGCAAACACTTGCTTAAACTTTTCCCCCATGGTATAATATTTCCATTCCATCGATAAGGAGGAACTTCTTTGTGAAAAACAAGCCCGTTGTGCCCGAATACTGTCTGTTTCAGGGCTGTTATAACCCCGCTTACGAGGCGGAAATCGCCAAATGCAAGGATAAATGTTTCCGCTATAATCAGCTTCACCCCAACGATGCGGAAGGGCAGAAAAAACTTCTTTTAGAAATTCTGGGCAAAATGGGAGAAAACGTCGTCGTAACGCCCCCGTTCTGGTGCGACTACGGCTACAACATCTCCGTGGGAAATTCCTTTTACTCCAACCACAACCTGCTCATTCAGAACGGCGTGAAGGTTACCTTCGGCGATAA
>CALVZR010000073.1 GCA_944372565.1 uncultured Clostridia bacterium
GCGGACAAGGGCGGAAAGACCGCCAAAATAGAGAGCAAAATCGATTACATCAAGATACAGACCGAACTCATCAACGCCAAGAGCAACGCCATCGCCGAAAAGCTGGACGACCAGAACGGGCGGCTCATCGTGGTGGAGCAGAAAGTGGAGGCGGCGCGCCTGCCCGAACTTTCCGAACGGGTGGCGCGGATGGACGAGGGATTGAAAGACGCGCGGCGGCGCATTGAGGAATACGAAAGCGCCAGGGCGCGCAAGGAGGAAGTATGACGGAGATTTTAAATATCGCCCTTTCGGTGCTGGGCGCGCTCGTAACCGCGGCGGTAACGGCGCTGAGCAAAGTTCTGATCGGGCTGATCAAAGAGAAGATCGGCGGAGAAAAGGCGAAACGCGCGGCGGAAGCGGCGGTGAAGGCGGTTTCGGCGAGCGTGGCAGCCACGGCGCAGACCTATGTGGATGAACTGAAAAAGAGCGGTTCGTTCGACGCGGCCGCGCAGAAAAACGCCTTTGAAAAGGCGAAGGCGACGGCGCTTTCCATGCTGAGCGAGAGCGCGAAGAAGGCGCTTACGGAAATGTACGGCGATTTAAACGCATATCTCGACGTGGAGATCGAGAGCGCGGTGCGGGCGGACAAGGCGAAAGCGGCGTGAAAAGAAGGGCGCCCCGTTTGGGGCGGAGCGAACATCGGCTTTTTTCGGCGGGGGCGGCATTTTTCAATGCCGCCCCCTTTTTTTCTGTATTGGGGGATCCCATGAAAAAGAGAATTCGGCGGGGTCGAAAAAATCCGGTCTTTCCCGTCAAAAAATTTTGCCGAAAGGAGGCGAAAAGCCTTGACATTTTTTTTATTTGTGCTATAATATCAGTAATGATTACTGTTAATAAGGCGCAGGGAGAGAACCGGAGCTTATGCAGCAGGCGGTCTTATCCGCGGGAAGTCGTTCTGAAAGTGCTGCACGATTCTTACGATCATCCCACGGCATATACCGTTTACGAGCGGGCGCGGGCGATCAAACCCGATATCAGCAGGGGGACGGTATATCGCAATCTCAAACTGCTGGAAGAGAAAAACGAAATTTTAATGCTCGAAACGGGGGGAAGATTCGCGCATTACGACGGGCATACGGAGGAACACTCCCATTTCGTCTGCCGCGGCTGCGGCAGGATAGAAGATATTTTCGAGGAGCCTTCCGTGCCGGAACTCTTTGCGGCGCGGGGAATGGAAGTGCTGAAAACGCAGTGCGTTTATTACGGGCTTTGCGAATCCTGCGCGAAAAGGAAAAACGAAAAGAGATAAAATTCGCGAAAACGCGGAAAAAAATAGAAAAAAAGGAGAAGGATCATGAAAAAATTTGTTTGTTCGGTTTGCGGTTATGTTCACGAGGGCGACAGCGCTCCCGAAAAGTGCCCCCTCTGCGGCGCTCCCAAAGAAAAATTTGTGGAGCAGAGCGGGATGACCTGGGCGGCGGAGCACGTCGTAGGCGTGGCGTCCGACGTGGCGGAGGACATCAAGAACGATCTCCGCATGAACTTCAACGGCGAGTGCTCGGAAGTTGGGATGTATCTTGCGATGAGCAGGGTGGCGTTCCGCGAAGGCTATCCCGAAATCGGGCTGTACTATGAAAAGGCGGCTTACGAAGAGGCGGAGCACGCCGCGAAATTCGCCGAACTGCTCGGCGAAGTGGTAACGCCTTCCACGAAGAAAAACCTCGAACTCCGCGTTGCGGCGGAAAACGGCGCCACGGCGGGCAAGACCGACCTTGCCAAACGCGCGAAGGCCGCGAATCTCGACGCGATTCACGACACCGTGCACGAAATGGCGCGCGACGAAGCCCGCGACGGCAAGGCTTTCGAAGGTCTGCTGCACAGATACTTCAACAAATATTTTTCCCCAAAAAAGAAAAGGATCAGGCATCGCGCCTGTTCTTTTTTATAAAAGCAGAGGCGTGCGCGGGGAGCGCCGCCGCCTTGAAAACGCGGCGTTTTGCGGAACTTTTTTGCGTATTTTTTACTGCGGGAGCCTTGTCAAACGGCGCGGCACGTGCTACAATAAAAGGGTGAAAAGCAAATATATCCTGCGCATCGGCGATCTGGAAATCGCCGTGGAGCGAAAAAAAATCAAAAATCTGCATCTGCGCGTCGGTCGGACGGGAAAAATATCCCTCACCGCGCCCTTTTTCGTTTCCGACGGGGAGATCGAACGGTTTGCCGCGGCGAAATACGGCTGGCGGAAAAAACACCTGCAAACGGTGACAACAGAGGAATTTTCCTATGTTTCGGCGGGGAAAACACACATTTTCGGTCAAACGGTTCCCCTCGTATATCATGCGGATAAGGAGGGGTTCCGCGGCGGGGCGCTCTTTCTGCGCTGCGGCGCGGAGGGCGCGGAAGAGCGCGTAAAGCGCATCCTGAAAGGGCTTCTGGAAGAGAAAATTGCGCAGAAACTCGCCCTTTGGGAGCAAAAAACCGACCTGAAAGCCTCCTCGTGGTACGTGCGGGATATGAAAACCCGCTGGGGCACGTGCAACGTTTCGACGGGGCGTATCTGTTTCAATCTCCGCCTCGCGAAGAAAGCGGAAGAATGCTTGGATTACGTTATCTTGCACGAGCTGGGGCATCTGATCAACCGCTATCACGACAAGCGTTTTTATAAATTTCTTTCCTATTATTTCCCCGATTACAGGCGGGTGAGAAAACTTCTGAACGAATAAACGAAAATAAGGCGCGGCAAAACGGCTTGCGCCTTTTTCGCAAAAAACGTTCAAAGCCGCGCCGCTCACACATTTTGCAAAGAAATGCATATCATGTTATGAAGAAAAAACAGACCATACATAAGACAAGGAGGTTTGTATATGCCATTTTTTTGCTGTAACAATAATAACGATTGCTCTTGCAACAGGCGCGTCCTGCTCGTTCCGCAGCCCGTGATCGGCCCGATGGGTCCGAAAGGCGATACGGGAGCGCAGGGCCCTGTCGGCGCAACCGGTCCTACGGGCGCAACGGGTGCGCAGGGTCCCATCGGGCCGCAGGGAATTCAGGGTATTCAGGGGCTTGCAGGCGTAACGGGCGCCACGGGCGCAACCGGTCCTGCGGGACCGCAGGGAGCGCAGGGCATACAGGGCGTAACGGGCGTAACGGGTGCGACAGGCCCCACGGGCGCTACGGGTCCCACGGGCGCCACGGGGGCAACCGGTCCCGCCGGCGCGCAGGGCATTCAAGGACTGCAAGGGACCGCGGGTGCAAC
>CALVZR010000074.1 GCA_944372565.1 uncultured Clostridia bacterium
TGCCGTACGGCTCCAGTTCGCCGCCGCACAGATGGCACACCTGATTTTTCGCCATTTTTCGCTCCTTCCCGAATATATCCCGAAAATTGCGCCCTCCGAAAACGCGTTTTTTTCCTTTTTTCCGCCCTTTGGCGGTACGCCGCCGCCCCGCAGAAGAAAAAACGCGCCCGAAAAACCCCGAATTTCGACATAAGTATATCACAATTTATTTTGTTTTGTCAATATAAATGCCTTAAATCCGCATTTTTCGCCTTTTTCCGACATGTAAAAAACGCCGTTTTTCGGCCGCCTTCCCGTGCGCGCGCGGGAAAACAGCGCGAAACGATCGAAAAAAACGCGCGTGCCGAAATTCGGCACGCGCGTTTTTAAGCGTTTTCGTGTGAACCGCGGGTTTATTCCCACAGGATTTTTCCGTTTGAACGGATGATATCGCGGTAGCGGTAAAAACTGTCTTTCGGCGTGCGTTCCTGCGTTGAAAAATCCACATGAACCAGCCCGAAACGCTGTTTGAATCCTTCCGCCCATTCGAAATTATCCATCAACGTCCAATGGAAATACCCTTTTACATGCCCTTCGTCCGCGATCCTGCAAAGGGCTTTCAGATAGCTGTTCAGGTATTCCGTGCGGTAGGCGTCGTGGATCTTTCCGTCCGAAAAGACATAATCCGGGCAGGAAATGCCGTTTTCCGCGATATACACCGGCTTTCCGTATTTTTCATAGAGAAATTTCGGCGCCCAGTACATGGATTCCGGCGTGATCTCCCAGCCCATCTGCGTTTTCGGAGAACCCGTTTCCGCCTGTTTTTCGGCGGTGTTTCCGTTTTCGTCTTTGTAAACGAATTTCCCTTCGTAGATATTGAAGGCGAAAAAATCCAAAGGTTCGGAAATGAGTTTCATATCCCCGTCCGAAATTTCGGGCAGAAATTCTTCGCCGTATTCGTAATATTCCTTCGGATATTTTCCCGTAAAGATCGGTTCCGCGAAAGTTGCTATCGTTCCGAGCGGGTTTTCCCGCTCGAAACGAAACATTCTCTCAAACGCCGCTTTTTCGTGTTCCCTGCCGGGAAATGCGGGCGCATAGGAATACCCGCAGGAGGCGTACCCCACCTCTGCGCCCTTGGCTTTCAGAATGCGCGCGACGCGCCCGTGCGCTTTGAGCAGGTTGTGCAGGGCGAGCAGCTGTTCTTTGAGCGATACCGTAAGCCCCGGAGCGTGCGTTCCCAGCCTGTATCCGCATCCGAGAATGCACTGCGGTTCGTTAAAAGTGAAAAAGTGTTTGACCCTGTCGCCGAAATATTTCAGCACGGTTTCCGCATACTCCGCGAACCAGTTTTCCGTTTCGGGATTCAGAAATCCGCCCCGGATCCGGAGTGCCTGCGGCAGGTCCCAATGATACAAAGTTACAAAAGGCTCTATGTTCTTTTCGAGCAGCCCGTCGATCAGGCGGGAATAAAAATCCACCCCGTTCCGTTCGATCTTTCCCGTTCCGTCCGGAAGGATCCTCGTCCACGCCAGGGAAAAACGGTATGCGTTTGCGCCCAGTTCTCCCATCAGCGAAATATCTTCTTTGTATCTGCGGATATGATCGCAGGCGGCGTTTCCGTTTTCGCCGCGCGCGATCGCGCCTTCCTTTTTGCAGAACACGTCCCATATCGATTCGCCCTTGCCGTTTTCATACGCCCCGCCTTCGATCTGATATGCGGCGGTGGCCGTTCCCCATCGGAAACCCTTCGGAAATTCCATTTTTCTCGCTCCGTATTTTCTTTTTTTTTTTTTTAGACGGATACGGGAGCACGCGCTTTCGTTTGTGCTCCCGTATCGTTATCCTTACCTAACCTTAAACAGAAGGAGTATAGGTGCAGTTTTCAACGAGCGAAACCGAAGCGATCGTTACCGTCGCTGTCTCGCCTTCGCCGCTCTGCGTAACTTCGATGTTCCACACGGAAGAATCGTAGGCGTAAACGTCGAACCCGTCGCCCAAAGAGCCGTCCGCATTGTTCATGCCGCAATTTTCGGGGGCAATCGCGCTACCGTTGTCGTAAACCAACGCCGTCAGTTTATCCAAGTGATCGGAAGAAAGGGGCTGCGCCCAGCAGTTGACCAGCGTGCCGCCCGCGTCCGCATGGCCGACGAGCGTGCCGATCCCGTTCACGATCCCGCCGCCGTTCGTCAGCACGTCGCACCAGTCGATTTTCACATAGCAGTTTTTGATAACGCCCGTGGCGCCGAGATAGCCCACGATGCCGCCGTTGGCGGTAGTGGCGTTTATTCCGCCCATCAGCACCGCTTCGGTATAGCAGTTTTCGATGAGCCCGCGGTGGATGCCCCCGACCAGAGGTCCGGTCTGGTTGCGGAAGATCTGATTCCTATTTCCCTCATTCGCCCAGGTATCCACGATCACGGCGACGTTGCGGATGACGGCGGAAGCGCTCGTGTTATTGAACAATCCGCCCGTCCATGCCGTATCGTTGTAGGTGAATCTCATATCCGAGATCGTGTAGCCGTTGCCGTCGAACACGCCGGTAAACTGCCCCGGGATCACGGAGGAAGTATAGGCATAGATCGTTTGATCGCCGACCGCGGTGCCCGTGGTAACGCCTTCGATGTTGTTCTGCATTTGGATGTCGTTCATCAGCAGGTACCAGCCGCCGAGATTATCCTTGATCGCGTGAAGTTCGGCTTCCGTGGAAACGGGCTGATAGACTTCGATAACGAAATCCACATTGCGGGAATATTCGTTGTCCGCGCCCATCGTGATCGCGGCGCGCACCGTCACCGCGCCGCCCTCCGAATTTTCCGCCAACGTGTAAACGGCTTTGGAAGGATCGGTTTCATCCTGCACGACGGTCCCGCCGCCCGAAAGCACGCTCCAGCCGCTCACGGTATAATCGGCTCCGGTGATGGCAAAAGAGATCTCCTGAGAATCCTGCGTCGTGAGCATCACGCCGTTATACGTCTTTTTGATCTCGCCGCAGGCGGTCCCCGCGATATCCGGGCTTGTGCCGACAAGGTGGACTAAATCCGCGTTTTCGCCGTTCGGATCGTGTACGGGATCGGAAACGTACTGATATACGCAGTTTTCAAGCGTATATTGCCCTTCTTCCGCCTGGACCATGCCCACGATGCCGCCCATGGGAGAATGCACCGCGGGTTCGTTATCATCGAGAACGGTCCTCCACGTCACTTCCGCATAGCAGTTTGTCACGGAGCCGCCGGGCATCAGTTTGCCTACGATGCCGCCGCCCGCCGTGGCGTTTGTGGCGTTTGCCGTGGAAACGAGCACGACCTTTGCGGAGCAGTTGTCGATAACGCCCGCATTATCCGCGGCGATCGCGCCGCCCTGGTTGCGGATGGAGCGCCAATGCGTGGAAGAGGACTGCCACGGCTGTATTTCCACCCGCAGGTTGCGGATGATACCCGCGTTATTTCCGAACAAGCCGTCGAAATGCAGATAGTAAACGCGCAGATCGGAAACGGTATGGCCGTTGCCGTCGAACACGCCGGTGAAGGTGCCGTTCCACTCTTCCACGCCCGCGGCGCTGGATGTGAGCTCCAGCCTCTGCGTGATGACCGCTTTGTTATAGGCATCCACCGTGTTGGCGTCCATATCTTGGAACGCCGCGGTATAGGGCATTTCGGTTTTTGCATTGGGAATGTTGCCCTGCACGTTGTTTTCCATTACGATATCGTTGGTCATCATATAATAGCCGTCGAGGCGGTTATTGATGTCCACGAGGTCCTGCTCCGTGCTCACGGGCACGTAAACGGTGATTTCCGCCTTTCCGGCTTCAATGCCTTCCACGTTCAGAGAAAGGGTGATCGGCCCGCCGTAATAATCGGAGTCGGGCAGCGCGTAAGTCGCCGTAAGCGGGGTTTCGCCCGGAGTGATCGTCCCCACGCCGTTGTTTTCGATCTCCCACGTTGCGGAGAGCGCGTCGTTCCACGGCGTTACGACGGCGCTGAGCTCCTGCGAACCCTCGATAAACATCGATTCTTCGTATGTGATCTCCGCCTCGAACTCCGTGCATACGGTGTTCACGACGGATACTGCAACGGTGTTGCTCGCGCTCCTGCCTTCGTATTCGCCCGTGATCGTCAGCGTTGCATTCCCTACGCCGACGGGGGTGACCGCGCCGGTTTCATCTACGGTGAAAACTTCCGCGTCGCCGGATTCGAAACTTATCGCCGCGCCGCTCTGCAATTCGTCGTTGACGTAAAGCTGCGCTTCCACCGAACCGCTCGTCACGTCCTCATCCGTCAAATCGAGCAGGGAAAGTTCGAGCGAGGTGACGTTCGTGCGGATCTCCACGAGATCCTGCACCGTTACGTTTACCGTCCTCGTGAGTTCCAGCCCATATACTTCCGTGTTTACGGTGATCGTCGTTTCCCCGTAAGCCACCCCGGTAACCAGTCCCGAAGAAGAAACCGTGGCGGTTGCGCTGTCCGCCGTTTCGTAAGAGAACGTCGCGCCCGAAACGGTTTCCGTGCCCAGCGTGAGCCTTGCGGTGATCTGCGCCGTGCCTTCCGGCATGACGGAGATATTTGCGGGCGTTACCGTAAACACGGGGTAATCCGACAGCACGGATACCGCACAGGTCGCGCTGGCGTCCCCCACCGAAGCGGTGATGACCGCTTCGCCCGAAGCGACCGCCGTGACCGTACCGCCGGAAACGGTTGCCACCGCGGCGTTTGAGGTAGTCCACACCACCTCCTCTTCGGAGCCGTCCACCGTCGCTTCCAGCGTGGCGGTTCCTCCCGTTACAAGTGTCAGTTCGCTCTGATCGAGTGAGACCGTTGCGGAATGGTTACAGCCCAGAGCGAAAAACACAGCGCTTATAACCGCCAGTAAGGCGACTATAATCTTTTTTGCCATCATATATTCCTCCTTTTTTTATTTTCTTTTTATCGCGCGGCGTCCGCCGCGCAAAAAAATCAAAGCAGCGATTCCCCTACCTGTACGAATTCCGCGGAGCGCGTGACGCCGAGATTGTAGCAGTCCCGCACCAGCGAGATCGTTTCCGTCTGCACGTCGTCAAACGTTTCGGGATAGAGCGTGATCAAGAGATATCTGATGGAAATGGTTTCCTGCAGGATCCTTTCGCTCAGTTTTTCATACAGGGCGGCGTCCGTCGATTGCAGGCTTTCGATGGAAGCCTGCGCCGCGTCGAAGCCTTCCAGCCAACCGCGCAGCACGCCTTCCGGCCAGTATTCGGCGGCGAGCAGCCTTTTAGTGTTGATGGAGCCCACGCTCGAAGGATCCTGTTCGGCGAGGTGCGCGAACCATGCGCGCTGGGAATCGAACACCTTCCTCATTTCGGGAGCCGCGCCCTTGAAATACTGTGCGAAAAACTCATTGATGAGCGAGGGCACGTCCAGCTGAACGTTCCATGTGAGCTGCGCCGAAAGCCATTGTTTGAGCCGGTACCAGTCTGTCCCGCTCACCTGGTTCCACTGCATCATGTCCATGATGTAGCCCGCGCCGTTTTCATAGGCGTACTGATAGTTCGCCTGCATGGACGAAAAGTTATCGAAAGGCAGCAGGTAATCTTTGAAGTTTGCATTGTACATCCAGAAATAAATGGTGTCGCTCACCTGTTTCCATTTCTGGATATTTTCCGCGGCAGCCTCGTTTTGTTCGTGATACAAACTGAAATACGCGTTCACGTTGGACGTGCAGATCATGATCGCGTTGTTGCCGTTATAATGCAGGTCGGGTTCCATCAAAGACATCGTGCCGTCCGCATTGACCGTAACGGGCGCCTGCTGCATATGACTGTACGCAAAATCCACGATGCGCACCTGTCTGTCGATCCCCTCCTCTTCCAGCCACGCCTCGAACTTTTCCGTGAGCATGTTGATAAAGCGGATCGCCTCCACGGCCTGCGTTCCGTATTTCGCCAGATTCTCCTGGTTGATGGGAGCGTCGCCCCAGGGCGAGCCGTCTTCCTGCGTGAAGGTTACCTGATTGAGTTCGGGATAGGCGAGCACGTCCTTTTTGAGCTGTTCGAGCGCCGCGTCCGTCATTTCTTCCATATCCACGCCGATGTTGAGATTGGTGCGGTTGGAGTTGTACCAATCGGGGTGCTCCGCGCCGTACTTGTCGTAGGGCAGCACGTCGAGATAGTTGTGCCACACTTTCCCGCCGTACGGGATCCAGATGTTGTTCTCGGTCTGCGCGTGCAGGCGGGAAGCGAAGATCACGTCGTTATTCCCCTCTCCCGAAGTCGTGAGCCGGTATTCGAAATCGGGTTCGTCCGTCACGTTGAAATCATATAACTTCTTATCGGTCACGTTCGTTTCGATGGCGATCTCGTCTTTGGCGTACGTCTTGTAACCGAACTGCATGTGAAGGAATTCATACGCCGCGTACAGCGCGCCGTAGCCGCTTTTGCCGAGCATCAGAACGGCGTCCCCGTCCGTGCGTATGATAAACCCGCTGTTGTTGAGCGCGTCCGCTTCGGCAATATGATTCTGATTCGTCACATAGGACGTGCGCCCGAGGGAAAGCACCTTGGTCTTTCCCGCGGCTTTCGCGTCCGTATCCGTCGTTGCGGGGAGCATGATCCCCGTAGCCTGATAGAAAAAGGTCTGCAATTCTTCCACGGCGAGTTTTACCCACTCGCTTTGCTCCTCTGCGGGATAAACGATCGTATAATCGCTTTTTCCGTCTTTTACGAGATCTTTATCCGATAATACTGCGTCGTAAATATGCGTCGTATCGTATTTGTCCGTGCTTACCACCATATCGGGGACATAAACCTCCTTGAAATTCTGATTGCAACCGCCGCCGTTGCAGGCGGCAAACAGCATTACTGCGCTCAAAGCCGCGGAAAGAACACCCAAAGTTTTTTTCTTCATTCTTCTCCTCCTCACGCCACCGTTATGACGTATTCGAGCATCGTATAGTTCCCGACCTGATCCGCGGCGAAATACCGCAGTTTATACACGCCGGCGCGCACCGCGTTGAAGGCGTCCGCCGTGTCGCTCAGAACGACCTGCGAAAAATCGGGCAGTTCCAGCACGCGGAAATATACGATATTTTCCGCGGCGACGAAATTATCCGTGACCGTTGCGAGAGGCGCCGCCACATTGTCGCCGACTTTCGCCGTTTCCGAAATCGTGCCGTTCACGACGATTTCCGGGGCGAGCGCGTCCTCGATGCTCACGGACCTGTAAAACGTGCCGCTTCTGCCGGATGCGTCCGTCGCGACGTAGGTCAGCAGGTAATTCCCGTATTGCGTGCCGATGAAATACGTCCTTTCGTCCGGCACGTAATTTTCCAGCCGCACGCCGTCTTCCGAAGTGAGGACGGTTCCGTCCGGCCCCGTAACGGTAACGGCAAGTTTGGGCGAAGGATCGATCACGTCGCCGGCGATGGCTTCAAAAACGGGGATCCGCGCATTCAGTTCGTAATTGAGTTCGTATTCGCCGCCGATCTCCACGGAAGGTTTCACGGAATCGCCCGTATAGTTGCTGAGCACCTGATTGACCCTGTAAACGTTTATGCCTGCCTCGCCGTCCGCCCCTTCCAGTTCGAAACGGACATACACTTTCCCGCTCGGGAAGCCGCCGAACGCCTCTCCGTTTACGGTTTCCGAGATCACCGCCGAGGTACTGATCACGATCACCGTTCTCGTCGATTCGGAATAGGAGAGCGCGAGCGTTCCGCCGTTATAAAACGTAGGCTGAACGGACATCGTATTTTTTCCGTTGTTATAGGTCAACGTACCCGTTTCGCTGTTTTCCGCGCCCTTTACGAATCTCAGGAGAACGGAAATTTCTTCGTTTTCGGAATCGGTGATATATAAGTTGAGCGCGGCGAATTCGTTCATCTCGGAATCGACGGAAAAATTGACCGTAAGGCCGTCGCTGAGAACGGCATTGACGAATTCCGCCTCCGCATTCCCGTTCGCCGAAGAGGACGAAAGTTTGATGCTGTCGTTCAGCCCCTCCGCCGTCAGCTCTTCCGAATAAAAATATTTCGACAGGTCATACCCGCCGTTTTCCGTATGCACGGAGATCACGGGGCGGGTATAGGAAATTTCCGTCTGTCCGTTGGCATTGGCCGCGGCATAGGTGATCGTAGCCGAACCGTTTGCGTCCGCAACGAACGTATGCGTTCCGCCGGAATCGCTTCCCCCGTTTCCGTCCTTGACCGTTATGGTCACGGAATTTTCCGCGATCCCCTGTCCGTAACTCGTTGCCGCGGGAACGGGCAGTTTATACTCGAATCCCTCCAGGAAATATTTCGGCAGAATATTGCCTATGTCTTCTATGGCGGGGCTGCTGTCGTCTTTTACCTCCACGGTATAGGAAAATTCCGTTTCGCGGCCGAGGTAATCGCGCGCCGTGTATGTGATTTCGTAGGCGCCGGCGTATGCGGCGAGAAACCGCCCGTCGGTGATTTCGGCAACGTGCTCTCCGTTGGCGGCCGTAACAATCACTTCCGCCGTGCCCGAACCGCCGCCCGCCGTATAATCCGCAACGGATACGTATTCGCCCGCGGATACCGACGTGACCCTGTCCGCATCCACGGAGATCGTCAGCTCGCCGAGCGAGGCGACGGCATTCACCTCCACGAGCGCGGTGCCCGTTTTTCCGAAATAATTCGTGGCGGAATACTCTATGGTGTATATCCCCGTCCTGTCCGGCGTGAAACAGCCGTCGGTAACGACGTATTCCTGTCTTGTGGCGGAATTATAATTGTAAAACACCTTTACCGAACTTTCGCTGATTCCCGTGAAGGAATCCCTCGCGGAAAAACCGAAAACGGGATAGGGCACGTTGGTTTGCGCCTGCGGAATAGTATCTTCCGTATAGCTTCCGAGATCGACGTCGAGAACGGGCGCCTCCGTTTCCTCCGCGCCCGCGCCGAGGTCGTAACCGCCGATCTCGGTAAAGATCATCTCGTACGGCACCCGCGTATCCCGGTATTCCCGCGCGGTCACGGAAAGCATGACTTCCCCCGTCGTGAACCCTTCCCACGCGGTGTACATATAGGAAACGTCGTCGAGATCGGCAACGACGGTGTTCCTGCCTAAACGGCTGGTCGATTCCACGGTGAGTTCGTTCAGATCGAATCCGATCTCCAGATACTCTTTCCCCACCGTATTCGATTTATTGGTGTATCCGTAAGGGGAAACGGGCGAAGGATATCCGCCCATATCCGCCACGTGCACGGTATGCGTTCTGTTCCCCTCTCCCCATTCGATCCCCGTAGCCGCCTGGCCGTTCGCGCAGGCGAGCAGCCATGTGGAATTAAACTTCCAGAGCTGGGTTTCGGTAGCGGGATCGAGCACCTGCACGGCGGAGGCGTAAACGTCCACGTAATTGTTTTCGTCGTAAATATCCGTAAAGCGGAAACGAAGCGTCCTCGCCTCGTAATAGCCGAGCGACTGCGGCAGAACGTACATTTTGAACACGCCTTCGCCCGGCTCGAAATCGTTCAGATCGATAACGCGGTTGAACTGCATGGTTTCTCCCGAATAGAGCTTCACGTCGATCCCGGTCAGCCCCGTCTGCCACGCGGAAGGATCTTCGCCGTAGGTCGCCTCGGACTTGATCAGCCCGTTTTCGGAGGTGAAACTTACGGCGTTTTTATTCACGATAAAGGAAAACTCCTCTATATCGCCCGTCTGCACGCACTGGTACTCCACGCGATACAGCCCTTCCGTTTCGAAAACCGCGCTGTTTACCGCCGCCGCGCTGCCGTCGGGATAATACAAAATGACGACGGCGGGATACTGCGTTCCGCCCACGGTAAACGTGCCCGCGGGAAATTCCAGATAATCGCCGAGCTCGTAACTCTCGGCAAATTCTCCGTTCAAAGTAAAACCGGTATCTTCCGCGGCATAGGTCACGCTGTATCCGAACAATCCGATACAGATCAGGAATGCCGCGAGAAAAAATCCCGTTAAAATTTTTCGCATTTTTTTGGATCTTTCCATGAATTTCCTCCTTTTTATTCTTTCAGCCCGCCCATCGAGATGTTCCCCATCAGTTTATTGCGGAAAACGAGAAACACGATCAGCATGGGAAGACATACGATAAAAGAACCGGCGATCCGCATGGGGATGGCTGCGATCTGCGAATCGGTGGAGTTGATGAACCTCGTCAGCCCCACGGCCAGCACGGGATAACTCGGCAGGTACAGGATCGGCGTGGTATAATCCGACCATTTCCCCACGAAAACCAGCAAAACGATGGTGAGAAACATCTTGCTCACGAGCGGGAGCGCGATGCGGAAATAAACCATGTAATTGTTTGCGCCGTCCACTTTCGCCGCGTCCATGAAATCCTGCGGCAGCGTGGAAAACGTGGCGTGAAACACCAGATAATAGGTGCTCATGATGTTCGCCGTAAGCAAAACGAACAATCCGAGATTGTCATAATAGCCGAATATCTGCGAAAATAAGAGCTGCGACGGCGTATTCCCGATGATGGGCAGCACCATGGCGACCATGATGACCGCATAGATGATCGCGCTCGATTTGTATTTGAAACGGGAAGTCGCATAAGCCGCGGTACATTGCAAAAACGTGCTCCAGATCGCGCTGAAAAGCGAAAACACGATGGAATACCAGAACTGCCCCCAAAAGCCCACGAGATAGGTTTGTCCGCTCGTGAGCACGGGCACCGCCAGCTTGTCAAATGCCGTCGGATAGTTTTCCCATTCCCACGTAGGCGGCAGATTCCACGGATTGATATCGAAATCGATAACGGATTTCAGCGAATTATACGCGCCCCATACAAACATGCCGATCAGAACGGCCGTATATAGGATCAGAAACAGCAGAATGAAAAGTTTTGCCACGGAAAAGCGCCTTTCTCCCCGTATGCGGTTTTCGGGCTTGATCAGTTTCTTATACGGGATCGTCTTTTCCCTCGTAAACTTCTTTTTGATAAAATCGGTGATATCGGTAAAACGCATGATTCCCTCCTCAGTCGGTGGACGGACCGATCTTGTTCAGCCCCCAGCGGAACAGCAATGTGAGCGGGATCACGACGGCGGTAAACACGAGCCCCATTGCGGAAAGGAAGGTGTAATCCGACCGCGTCCCCTGCAGGACCGCCACGTAAAGATAATAGCCGATATTGTTCAGCCGGCTGTCCGCCTCGATCCCGTAAATGGCATAGAGCCCCATGTCGTTGCCGAAAAAGCTCGCAAACCCCACGGTTACGAATACGACGAACGTCGGGTAAATGAGCGGCATCGTGATGGAAAAGAACTCGCGCAGAAAACCCGCCCCCTCCAGGCGTGCGGATTCAATGACGGAATCGGAGATCCTGTCCATCGTGCCGAGATACAGGAGCATGTTTCCGCCTACGCCGAACCATACGTTATAGATCAGAATGGTCACGAAAGCGGTTTCGGCATTCGTCAATAAGCCGACATAATGTTTTCCCGTAAGTTTTTCCAGCACGACGGGCAGCCCTGCGTCTGCAAGCTGTTTGAAGATCGACAAGATCACCAGCCCCGAGATCACGGCGGGGGCAAAGAGCAGAATCTTGAAAAAATTCCAGCCCCAGCATTTTTTATAGATGTAATATGCCACCACCACGCCGAGGAACAACCCCACCGTCAGGTTGAAGATCCAGATGATCGCCGAATTTCTGAACAACGTAGCGAACATGGCGTTCGACGAGATCCTCTGAAACACCAGCGCGATGCGATCCAACCCCACCCATACGTACCGCTGCAGTTCCGCGTCCCAGTCCTGAAAGGAAAGCATGATGGAATTGATGTTCATCGCGACATAGAAAATCAGAAACTGGATCACGGGCCAGGCGATCAGCGAAAGGTAAAAGAGCAGATCCTGCGTCTTTACGCTCCGCATGCTTCTGATTTTTTTTCTTTTTACAGCGCCATCCATATCGTTTCACCGCTCAGTTCGTAAAGGGGCCGGCCATATCGGTCCACATCGCCGTATCGTAATACGCCGTGAACCCTTCAAAGTACGCACGCGCCGTCAGGTTCGCGTCCGCGTAGAAAGCCCTCGACGGATAGCCCTGCGTGGAGCCGTCCGTAAATTCGCTTATCCAATATTTGCCCAGATAGATGTTGGTACGGCGGAAATCCGGCGAGGGCGAATAGCTTACCACCGTATCCGCGTTTTTGCGCAGTTCGTAAACCGATCTGCCGTAATAGGTCATTTCGGAAAGTTCCTCTTCGCTCATCTCGTATGTATAAGGCCGCACGGTATTGGTGATCTGCGAAAATTCCACCAAAGATTCCCTCGTATGGACGAACTGCAGAAATTCGAGCGCCAGGGGGATCTTCCATTCCGCGATGTTCGCGTTGATGTAGCAGGCGCCTTCCACCGAATGTACGGTAGGCTTGCCGATCTCGGTTTCATCGACTTTGGGCATCGCCATTATGGCGAAGCGGCGGTTTTCCTTGGACGCGGCCTGCCCGTAACGGCTTTCCATTTCGGTGAACGTGGAATCGCATTCGTTCTGCCACCAGCTGCCGTCGATGAGCATCGCCGTGGTGCGCATGCTGCTCTCGAATTTGCTTAAAATGAAATACCTCTGCGCGGCAAGGTGGTCGTAAGCCGTGGAAAAGCACCTGTTTTCGTCGTAATAGTTCTTATTTGCGATAATGTCGTGTAAAAATTCGGGCGCGTAATATCTGCCCGCCGATTTCGTTAAATATTTGTACGTCGTTGCGGGCGTGAGATCTTCCGAATAGAGAATCGGATCGCCGTTTGCGTCGAATCCGCTCACCTGATGATCGAGATGCCCTCCGAAATCGTAGAACACCTGTCCTTCCGCCGCTCCCAGATAATCCATCATCAACGCCTCCATAAAGCACAGCAGATATTCGTGGATCGCGCCGGACCAAATGAAAGGCACGATGTTCTGGCGGACCATTTTATTGCACATTTTGAAAAATTCTTCGAACGTCGCGGGCGTGCCGTTGTCGTACGTCGTTGCGGGATCCCCGTCGGGTCCGGGCGAAAGAGGATCTTCCGGACCGCGGATAAACCCTTCGGAATCGCCGTATCCGTCCGCGGCGAAGAAGAAGCATTCGTCGTAGAAAAGATCGACGTCGTACATGATGGCGTAGTTCGCCGTCCAGAACGGGATGGCGTAGTATGTGCCTTCCTCCCCGTAATACGGAGCGATCTTTTCGCTGTTGAATTTGCTTTCGATGGTGGCGCTCTCCTCGTCTTCCATCGTCTGTCCGTCCCTGATAAAATCGTAATTGAGCGGCTTGGTCACCGCTTCCGTGATGTCGAGCAGCAGCCCTCTCGTCTGATATTCCTCGTAATCGAGCGATTCCGAAAACATGATCTCCTCGCGCGAATCGGCAAAGGTTTCGAGCATGCTGTTCGCGCGGTAGTTTATGTCTTTGGTGATATAGACCTGCACACCCGTTTTTCCTTTCTCAAAGGAAACGTCCGCGTACTTTTCCTCAAAACGTTCCTTTGCGGCGTATAACCATGCGTCCCCGTAGCCTCCGTCATACGTGCCGACATAAAGCTGCGTTTTGTTTGTGTCCAATGCTTCTCCGCCGCTTGTTCCGGGCCTGCACGCCCCGAAAAAAGTGATTGAAAGAATCATCGCCAGCAAAAAACAGATTTTTTTCATACTGTCCTCCTTTTTATTTTCAAAAACGCATACTTAAACTAAATCGTGCAAAAACCTCGGAAATCTGCCGCAAACGCTGTTTTGCGGCAGATTTTTTTGCATTTTCGCCATTTAGTAAAGGTATAGGTTTTTTGTTTTTTTATCCGTAAACCGCATAAACGACCGCGGCGCCGTAGCCGCCGAGATCCACGATAAGCCCGTCTTTCTCTTCCGAAACGTTTTTTTCGCCTGCCAGAGATTTTACGAACTCCGCCTTCCCCGAAATTTTGAAACGGGAGCGTTCGGGGGAAATGTTTCCGATCAGGAACAGTCTTTCCTTTTTCCCTTCCGGCGTTTCGTATTCGTAATAGCTGCATTTCGCGCACCCGCCTTCCGATTGCGTTTCGATCTTTTCCTTCCAATACGGGTTCCATTCGGCTTTTTCGATCGGAAAGCGGTCGAACGCCCGCCAATAAGGCGCGACGATCCCGAGCGCGTCATCCGCGTCGTTCGGCCGCGGCAGAATGCCGTGCGGCAGCGCGAGGCACAGGGAATTTTCAAAACTCCAGCTCGGCAGGGCGTAGGCGATAAATTCATACGGCACGCCCGTATTCCGCCCCGTGTATTCCGCCTGCATCAGCCCGAACGAAAGATTTTCCGTCCCTTCCCTGTTCAGCTGCGTCTGGATAAATTCCCCCGTCCATACGCCGTCGCAGAAAGAAAGCGCGGGCACGTTCTGGCAGTTGCTAATATGCGCGTTGATCGTTTTGCCGGCGGGAAGCGCGCGGCGGAGTTTTTTTAAAAACCGACGTACGGCATAAACGTTGTAAGTCGGCCGCCGCACGCCGTTTTCATCCGTATATCCGCAGCCGTGCGCCCCGTTTACGCAATCGCAGGGAAAGAGGGTGCTGTCCAGATATACGCCGCCGAAACCGAACCGTTCGACCACGGCAACGATATCTTCCGCCAATCTGTCCGCGGTGCGGCCGTTCAGGCACATCACATAATCCCGCTGGGGCGGCATCCGATACCATCCGCCCCCGTTCGGATAGATCCCGTCCCATTCTCTCAGATCCCCCCGTTCCTTTGCCCAGTTCGGGGAAAGCGTGGAAACTTCGTATCCGAAATACGGAACGACCCGGATGCCCCGCTTCCTGCATTCCGAAACGATGTTGTCGATGTCCTCCGCCGTATCTTCCGCGTAATACCCGCTGTTCTGGATGCGGTGCCATTTTTCGTGGAGATACAGCGTATTTACGCCCAGCCTCGCCATGCGGTCGAAATAATTTTTATCCTTTTTGTCTTTCGGAACGGAAAACAAAAATTCCGCATAGCTTTCCTTTATTTTTTTGAAACAGTCGATATGCAGTCCGTGCCCGAGATAAGGGTTTCGGGGAAACTTTTTCACGGGCGTCGTCTGCAATCCGAAGCGGAACACCACGGGCATATACGCGTAGGCGGGCAGAAACTCCGTCTCTTCCGGAAACCCGCCCCGTTTCACCCAGCTTTTCGGCTTTCCGTTCAGAAAACGGACAAGCAGCTTCACTTCGTCTTTCCCGTCTGTGATCTCCAGCGTTCTATCGCCCGCGTTCCAGTCTTCGCCGCCGTCCGCGTAAAAGCACAGTCCGCGCTCCTGCGTGCCCAGCCATAAAAGCGGCTTGAACGGAAAAGAAAGGTCGCCGGCAAGAAGCCCGCTCCCACAGGCGGGACGATCGAACCCGCTCTCCTGCGGCCAGTAATGATAATGCGTGGCGCAGGATTTTTTCAGGCGGATCTCGAGGGCGAATTCCTCGACATCGAGATCGGGATTGGAAAATTTTGAAACGCAGAAAACCTGATTTACCGTTTTGCCGCGCGGCATAAATTTGACTTCGATGTCCGTCCAGCCGTCGCTTTCCGCGCGGACAGACGTATTCACGATGTAATTTCCGCTCTCGGAGGCTGCGCACACGGCTTCGCCTTCCCCGTCGCGCACGACGAAAACTTCCGCCCCCGTAAATTCCGAAACGTTTTCCTTTCCCTTTTCCCTGCCGTAAATTCTCATCGGCGCGGAAAGCAGCTCCTCTCCGTCCGCCGTGACGGAGGAAAACAATAAACTGTTTTCGAAACGGTACGCGCCCCTTTCGTATGTAATTTCAACTTCGCTGTTCTTCTGATTGATAACGGCATTTTCCATTTTTT
>CALVZR010000075.1 GCA_944372565.1 uncultured Clostridia bacterium
CCGATTAAAAACGCGCGGAGAAAAGCGTTCCTGCTCTACCTGCACCGTTTTCATGACGCGCGCAACGGACGGAGGGGCGGAAGACGCGGCGTTTTCGCCTGCCGGCACGAACGCGCGGGAACTTTCCGCCGCGGCGATGGCGGCGGACTGCTCGGTGACGATCGGCGCGGGCGGCTGATTTTCTTCGATTTCGGGCAACCAGACTTCCTGCGGCGGACGCGCGGAACGGTAAAACACGGGCACCGTTTTGTCTGCGGTACAGCGGAACAGGCAGAAGTATGCCCACGCCGGGAAGGCGAGCGATACCGCGTCTATAAGGAGAGAGAGCGATTCCGACGATTCCGTCAGGACGGAAAATATGGAAAAAACGATGTCGAATATTAGCGCCGTAAAATAGCTTTTGCGCGCGGCGCGGGCCTGTTTTTGATCGGAAATTTCGAGAAAGGCGAAGGGCGCCGCGATAATATACGTCCAACTCCCTGCCGAGGCGAGCAGGGAAAAAACGAGCGTTGCGGCGGCGTTGACGTTTCGGGAAAACAACAAAATCAGCGAAACGATGCTCGCGACCATGGAAACGCATATTCCCGTGACAAACGCCGCTTTTGCTGCGGTATTGTACGAATATTCCTTTGCAAACAGAAACAAAACGGGTACCGCTAAGGATAAGATTGCGCTTATGATGCCGAACACTATCAAAAATACGCCCAGTACCGCCGCGCCGAGCACGGTGATCGAATGCAGCGCTTCGGAAAGAAAGGAAAGGAAGATCAGTCCGCCCACCGCAACGGCATAAATATATAGCAAAATTTTCAGCGCTTTCGCCGTGTTCGACGGAGAGGAAGAGGAATGCGTATATAATTTTTCCGACGCGGCGCGCGGCTGGTTTTTTTTCGGGCGTTCGGCGGGCTTGCCGCGGAGCAGTTCGTCCGTGGACACGCCGAAAAACGCGGCGAGCGAGAGCACGGTTTGCAGATCGGGCGAAGATACGCCGCGTTCCCAGTTGGAAACCGCCTGATAGGTAAAGTGCAGCTCGTCTGCAAGCTGTTTCTGCGTTAAGCCCCGTTCGGTGCGCAGTTCGGTCAGTTTTTTTGCGAAAGCGTTTTCCTTATCCATCGCTTCCCCCTTCGTGCGGCCTTGCCGCAACTTACTCAAATACTTTTCGTTTCGTTATATAGTATAGCAACCTGTGCGGGTTTCGTCAATACGGTCGGTATTTTTTTCGCTCAAAGAATTATCGAGCGGAAAAACGCCCCTTGTTTTTCCGTTTCTGCGCCTTCTTTTTGCTCTCTATCTCCTGAAAACGTTCGCGGTCGGCTTTGAGAAAATACAGCCCGAACAGGAGAACGATGTCGGCGATTTCCGTATAAAGTACATATTCCGCGAGGGCGAAAACGAATACGGAAAAATACATCCGGAAGAAAAATAAAATCGAAAAGAGAACAATCGCAACGATATTCGGGCGTTTTTCTTCAAAAACGTTTCGGTAAAACAGGGCGATATACGCCATACTCAGCGTGTTCAGCCCTAAACCGACGGAAAACATCCATTCGGGCGCGCCCGCGGGATAGGCGCCGGAATCGAGCGAGAGCCAGATTGCAATTTCCATTCCCGCCGCCGCGGCGCGCAGGAACAAAAACACCCGATCGGCGGCGCGGCATGCCGAACGCCGCGCGGCGAAAAAGAGGACGTATGCGGAAAGCGAAAGCGCGCACAGCGTTATGCCGAAAATGCGGTCGGAACTGCGGCTGTTCGGGCGCGTTTTTTGCTATGCCGAGCAGTTGGTCGGCGGAAACGCCGAAAAATTCGGCAAGGGAGGAAAGCTCCGCCGCGTCCGGCAGCGCTTCGCCCCGTTCGAGGGCGGCGAGCCGCTCCGCGGATATGCCCGTGTGCAGGGCAAGGCCGTCCCGCGAAAGACTGCGGGAAAAACGCTGTTTCGCGATTTCGCGGCCGATATGATTTTCTTCCATCTTTTTTATTCTCCCGAAAAATATTCTCCGCTATCATTATATCCGAGAATGTGCGGGAAGTCAATATCGGGCGGCGTTTTGCGGTTTCTTTTTCGGGATTTTTGCAGCGCGGCGCTTTCGTTTTTGCCTTTCCGCTCTTTTCGCTTTCGGTTTGCCGCGCGAAAAATAAGCGCCGCGGCGGAAATTTTCCCCGAAAAGGCGGCGGTTTGGCGAAAAATCATCGACAATTCCGCGGAAATCTGCTATACTGTAACAAACGGCGGGCGCGGGAGAGTGCCGCGCGCCGTCTAAACAGGGCAAGGGCAGACGTATGGCATATACGTTTATTTCGGGCGCGACGGGCGGCATCGGCAAGGCGTTTGCCGAGGCGTGCGCCGCACGGGGCGACGATCTGTTTTTAACGGGGCGCTCGGCGGAAAAACTCGCCGCGCTGGAAGGAGAACTCCGCGCCGCGTATAAGGGAGAGGTGCTCGTGTGCGCGTGCGACCTTTCGGACGCGGCGGACAGGGCGCGCCTTCTCGCCTTTGCCGACCAAAAGGGCGCGCGCTTTTCCCGCGCGGTACACGTGGCGGGCGTGGATATTCAGAAGGCGTTTTGCGACTATACGGAAGAAAAAGTGCTGCTGCAGCTCCGCGTGAACGGGGAGGCGACCATCGCCCTCACGCACGCGCTGTTAAAAAGGGGCGCGCCGATGGAGGAGATCATCGTGATTTCCAGCATGTCTGGCGTAACGCCCATGCCGTATTTCGCGCTGTACAGCGCCACCAAGCGCATGCTCATCTCCTTTTTCACCGCGCTCAGGCTGGAACGCAAAGGGCAAACGCGGATAACGACCGTGCTCCCCGGCGGCGTTTATACCCGCCCCGACATCGTGCGGGATATCGAAAATCAGGGGATCTGGGGAAAACTTTCGGCAAAAACGCCCGGATTCGTGGCGGAAAAGAGCCTGAAAGCCGCAAGGAAGAACAGAGCGGTTTATATCCCCGGATTTTTCAATAAGTTTCTCAATTTTGTCATGAAAATCGTGCCCAAAGGCATCAGCATGCGCTTTATCGCGCACCGCTGGAAAAAACAGACCAAAGACGCGTTCTGACGGGAGGAAAAACCTATGAGTTATGCAGACGAGGTATTTAAAAAGAACTGCCGCGAGATCATAGACGGCGGCTTTTCGGACGAGCATCTGCCCGTGCGCCCGCACTGGGCGGACGGCGCGCCCGCGCACACGGTGAAGAAATTCGGGGTGGTCAACCGCTACGATTTATCCGAAGAGTTTCCCATCCTCACGCTGCGGCGCACGGCGTTCAAGAGCTGTATCGACGAAATTTTATGGATCTGGCAAAAAAAATCCAACAACATCCGCGACCTTCATTCCCACATCTGGGACAGCTGGGCGGACGAAAACGGCTCCATCGGCAAGGCATACGGCTATCAGCTCGCCAAAAAGAGCATTTATAAAGAAGGGGAGTTCGACCAGGTGGACAGGGTGCTTTTCGATTTAAAAAAC
The DNA here is from genome assembly GCA_944372565.1 of uncultured Clostridia bacterium. Classification (GTDB taxonomy): domain Bacteria; phylum Bacillota; class Clostridia; order Christensenellales; family Borkfalkiaceae; genus UMGS775. The sequence continues at coordinate 3,472 of CALVZR010000075.1, forward strand.
AATCCCTCTTCCCGCCGTATCATGACGAACATTTATAATTTCGAGGATCTGCACGAGATGAATTTATATCCGTGCGCGTATTCGATGACCTTCAACGTGACGGGGGACAGGCTGAACGCCATATTGAATCAGCGCAGCAACGACGTGCTCACCGCAAACAACTGGAACGTGGTGCAATACGCCGTGCTCGTGCATATGCTGGCGCAGGTTTCGGGGCTGAAAGCGGGGGAGCTGGTGCACGTCATCGCGGACGCGCACCTATACGACCGCCATATCCCCATCGTGGAAAAGATGCTTAAAAACCCCTGCTATCCCGCGCCGAAATTCGTGATGAACCCGGACGTGAAGGATTTTTACGCGTTCACGACGGACGATTTCGCGCTCGAAGGATACGAATTTACAAAACTCGAAGAAAAAATCGAGGTGGCTATATGAAGGCGATCGCCGTACTCGACGAAAAGCGGGGCATCGGAAAGAACGGGGGACTGCTCTTTTCCCTGCCCGAAGATATGAAATTTTTCCGCGAAAAGACGGCGGGAAAAGTGGTGGTGATGGGGCGGAAAACGCTGGAAAGTTTTCCCGGCGGGCGGCCGCTCAAAAACCGCGTGAACGTGGTGCTCACTTCCGATAAAACGCCGCGGGAAGGCTGCGTTCTCGCGGATTCGCTCTCTTCTCTGCGCGAAATCCTGAAAGAATACCAAAGCGAAAACGTGTTCGTCTTGGGCGGGGCGAAGGTGTATGAAGAGCTTCTGCCTTACTGCGACGAGGCGTTTCTGACCATGGTTTTCGCGGACGGCGGGGCGGATTCCTTCTTTCCCCCGCTCGGAGAAAATTTTACGCTCGCGGAGGAGAGCGAAGAGAAAAAAAGCGGCGATCTGCGGTTCCGATTTACGACATATAAAAATAAATCGCCCCTGATATTATGAATCATTCGATAAAAAGCCCCTGTTTTTTTGCAAGGGCTTTTTTTATCGTTTGACAAAAGAACGCGTTTTTGATAAAATTTACTTTAGTAAAATTCGTTTTACATACTGTCAAACGGGGGGCAGGGTGTGCCGAAACACACCCTGCCCGCACATTTTTATGGCGAAAAAAGAAACAGCGGTACAAGCAAAGAAAAAGAACAAATGGGTCAAGAAACGGCATGCGAGGGTGTTCGCCTTCCTGCGTTTCGCGATGGCGCCGTTCGCGCGGCTGAGATACAATTATCGGGCGGTGCATTCCGACGTGAAAGCGCCCTGCCTGATTTTGGCAAACCATCAGACCACGATGGATCCTTTCTGGGTATCCAAATCCTTCCGCTTTCCCATTTACTTCATCACTTCCGACGATATTTTCAATTTAAAAATTTCCCCCGTCATCGAATATCTGGTTGCGCCCATTCCGAAAAGCAAGTCCTTGACCGATCTCAAAGCGGTCAAGGACATTCTGCGCGTGCTGAAAGAAGGCGGTTCGGTGGGGGTGTTCCCCGAAGGCAACCGCACGATCAGCGGCAGGCAGTGGGAAATTACGGACGCGGTGGCAAAGCTCGCCAAAGCGGCGAAAGTGCCCGTCGTTTTGTATAATCTTTGCGGCGGTTACGGAACCGATCCGCGCTGGGGCACGGGCATCCGCCGCGGAAACCGTTACAGCGGATTTGTAAAGCGCGTGCTTTCCCCCGAAGAGTGCGCCGCCATGAGCGTGGAGGAGCTTTACGAAACGATAAAAACCGAACTTTACGTGGACGACGTGGAGGCGGGCGGCAGGTATAAGAGCCGCCGCCGCGCGCAGTATATCGAGCGCGCGCTCTATCTTTGCCCGAAGTGCGGCGGTGTGGATACTTTTGTTTCCCGCGGCAGGCGGTTTCGCTGTTCGAAGTGCGGCGCGGAGGCGGAATATACCGAAACCATGCGCATTTCCCCGCCCATAGCGGGATACGACAGGATCGCCCCCTGGTACGAATGGGAAAAAGAGGAGATCGTCCGCCGCGTGGCGGAGGGCGGGCGCGTGGGAGATTCCGGCATTTTGTTCCGCGAAAGCGTGAAGTTCGAGCGCAAGAAAAAACTGCCTGGAAACGCGGTCGCCATCGACAGGGAAAACCTGTATGTCGAGGGGGAAGGGGAAAAACAGGTTTATCCTTTAAAGGATATCGTTTCCCTCACCATGGTCGGCAAAAAGAAGTTCAACTTTTACTATGAAGGGAAGATTTTGCAGATCAAGGGGGACGAGCGCTTCTGCGCCATCAAATACGTTCATATTTTCGACGGGCTGAGGGCCGCCGGAAAAGCGAATATAGAAAACAAGGAGAGTTAAATATGAGTTTTGCGGAGTTGAGCGTATGGACGTTCATCATGGTCATCGCCTCCATCGGGGCGAGCATGCTGATCGCGTCTATCCTGAAACACTTCCTGCCCTTTCTCAGAAAGACGCTGGTTCCCGTATCGGTGTTGGGCGGGGTGATCCTGCTCATCGTTTCCACCGTGACCTACTATGCGGCGGGTACTTATCTGTTCGATCTGCCCGTGTTCGGCGGCAACGGGGAAACGGGGCTTTCGGGCATGGACGTTCTCGAACTGATCACCTATCACTGCCTTGGTATCGGCTTTATCGCCACGGGCATGCGCAGCTCCAACAAAAAATTCACCAAAAGGCGCGCGGGCGAGATCTTCGATTCGGGCGTGTTCACGGTGAACGGCTACCTCATCCAGGCGTTTTTCGGGCTGATCATCACGCTGCTCGCGGTGTGCGTGTTTCATGCGGACGGGCTGATCTCCGCCGCGGGCCTCATCCTCGCGTTCGGCTTCGGCCAGGGCACGGGGCAGGCGCTCAACTACGGCACGATCTACGAACAGAGCTACGAATTCGCGGGCGGCGCGAACTTCGGCCTCACCGTGGCGGCGCTCGGCTTTTTGGTGGCGTGCATCGGCGGCGTGATCTACATCAACGTGATGCGCAGAAAGGGGCTGATCAAGATCGACCCTGCCGCGAAAGCGCAGCGCAACACCCTCGCGGATTACGAGGAGGAAAACGAACTGCCCAACGTGTCGTCCGTGGATAAATTCACCGTGCAGATCGCCATCGTGCTCACGATATACGCCATTTCTTTCGGCATCATGTACGGGCTTTCCGCCCTGCTGCCCTCGCTGGCGGATACCCTCTTCGGCTTCAACTTCTTTATCGGCGTGCTGCTCACCCTTCCCGCGAAGGCGCTGCTCAACTCCCTGTATAA
>CALVZR010000076.1 GCA_944372565.1 uncultured Clostridia bacterium
CCGTCGGGCGGAACCCTGCCCGTTTCTTCGGCGTTTATCCCCGAAGAGAGCGGCAGTTATACGCTGGATTATGTTCTGAAAGATTATATCGGGCAGACGGAAACGTTTTCCTATCCGATCGAAGTAAAGGTGGAAAACAAGCCCATCCTCGAAAACGTGGAACTTCCCTTCCGATACGCGCTTTCGGGGGCGGAAGTGAACTTCCCCGCCTGCGCGGCGACGCAGTATGTAAACGGGAAGATGGAGAGCATCCCCGTAAAGATCGAACTGACGCTGGGAGATAACGCCCCCGTCGTGCTGGAAAACGATTTTTCGTACACCCCGGAGATCCCCGTCGGTTCCGTTGCGGAAATGAAAGTCCGTTATTTTGCGGAAAACGCTTACGGAACGAGCGAACTTCCCGAAATGAGCGTGACGGTGGTCAATCCCTATACGGACGACGCCGGGCGTTTCGATATGAAAAAATATTTCGCGGTGAAGGAGAACACCGAAATCGCTTCCGACAGCGCATGGGCGTATCTGCGGTTCGGTTTCGATGAAGACACGGAAATTTCCTTCGTCAACAAATTGCTGGCGCAGCGGATCTCCGCCCAGTTCGCCGTGCCGACGGACAGCATGGACTCCGTGATCTTTACCCTGACGGACAGTCTGGATTCCGATATCTCCGTACAGCTGAAATACCATAAGAGGGAAGGGGACACGCAGAAAAGCGATTTCCAGGTGAATAACGGGCCGATGTACGCCGTGAACGGCGGTTTCGGGGGCGCGAACAACCTTTCCGTGGCCTATTCCAACGCGACCTTCCTCATTACCGACGGCGGCAACACGGTGATCGCGCAGGTCGCGGACACGGTGAACGGAGAGGCGTTCAACGGCTTTACGAGCGGATATGCGTATTTGAAGATCGAAACCGTCGGCGCGCAGGCGGGCAGCGAGCTTCGCATCGTCAGGCTGAACGGGCAGAATTTTTCGAGCATCACGAACGTAAGCCGCCCGATCGCCGAATATAAAACGGATTTCCCGATCGAATCCGATCTCGTGCTCGGCGATACGCTGCGCGTGCCTTCCGTTCAGGTCAACTCCGTGCTGTTCGGCATCCGCAACGTCACGGTTACGGTTACGGCGAACGGCAAAGTCGTTGCCGAAAAACAGCCTGCGGACAGGGAATATTCTTTCCCCATCACGCAGGACGACAGGTGCCGGGTCGTATATGAAGCCGAAACTTATTGCGGAAAATCAATTACCGTCGCGACTTTCTATACCGGCATCGTGGAATACGAGCCCCCGGTGATCACGGTGGAAAAAGCCCCGCCGTCCGAGGCAAACGTCGGGGACAGGATCACGCTTTCCAACGCCGTGGCGAAGGACAACATTTCGGGAGAGGGAACGCTTTATCCGAGCACCATCACCGATGCCGAAAAGAACCGCCTGACCGTCGTGTGCCAGCTGTTCGTCATCGCCCCCGATCTTTCGGTTACGCAGCTTTACAGCGATAATTTGTCGTTCGTCGCCGAAGAGAAGGGCACATACAGGATCAGATATTACGCTTACGACGAAAATCACAATTTTGCGATCGCGGAATACGAAATCGCCGTGAGCTGAGAGAGAGGGAAAGAGAATGAAAAAATTTTGGTTAGGCGCCTTGTCAATGCTTTTGTCGCTGATCGTTTCGGTTTCGGTTTTTGCCTGTAAAGAGAACGAAAACGAAGAGGAAAACAACATTACCTTCACCTCCGATTTTATGGTAAAGAACGGCATTTCGCCTTATAAAGTGGTCATCCCGACGGACGCTTCGGAAACCATCGTCTTCGCGGCGAACGATTTCGTGCTGTTTTTCGAGGAGTCGACGGGGGTAACCCTCCCCGTCGTGAGGGATAATTCGGGAGAGCTCGATAAATTCGTTTCCATCGGGCAAACGCGGCAGTTTGCGGAAAGCGGGCTGGCGTTCGATTCCTCGCTCGGAAAGGACGGGCTGAATATTTTCAGAAAGGATAAAAATCATTATCTGATCGGCGGCTCCGATCAGGGAACGTGCTTTGCCGTTTACGAATATTTTGAAAGGATTTTCGATCTGAAAATTTTCACCGATACCGTGTGGACGATGGAAACGGCGGAGGAATTGCGGCTTGCCGATTTCAACGTGTCGGAAAAGCCGGATATTCCCTACCGCATGATCGCGCGCCACGACGTATATTGGGGGCCGAAAGAATATACGATGCGTATGCGCACGGGCAATATCGGAAACATCTGGACGCTTTTCGGGCACGCCTTCGCGTACATTATGCCGCCCGCGCAGTACCTCGCGGAGCACGGCGATTGGTTCACTTCCAAAAACCCGCAGGGGGAGGCGGACTGGCAGCTCTGCACTTCAAATCAGGAACTGCGCGACGAATTCGTGAAAAACACCGTGGCGATGCTGGAAGAAAATCCGAACGCCGATTACATCAGCATCGCCATGAACGACGGTTACGGCATGTGCGAGTGCGAAGAGTGCGCCGCCGCGTTGGAAAAATACGGCACGTGGTCGGGCGTTTACATCGAATTCGGCAACTACGTGGCTACGGAAGTCAAAAAGCAGATACAGCAGACCGATCCCGAACGCGCGGAAAACGTGGTGTGCTCCATGCTCGCCTACAACGCGTGCGAGGCTCCTCCGTTCAAGAACGGCAGTGAAGAGCCTACGATCCGCTGCGTGGACAATCTGCACGTCATGTACGCGCCCGTTGCCGATAACAGGGCTTTCGCATGGGCGGACGAGAAGAACAGCGCGAAAACGGCAAACCTCATCAAACAGTGGTGCAAGGTGACCGATCATCTCGATATGTGGAGTTACGCCGCGAATTTCGCGAAC
>CALVZR010000077.1 GCA_944372565.1 uncultured Clostridia bacterium
CGAGATTGACCATATCTTCCCCTTTTACTTGCCCACGCAGAATTTCGAGAAGATCTCCTCCACGATCTCCTCCGATGCCGTTTCCCCCGTGATCTCCCCCAGCGCGCGCCATGCCGCTTCGGTTTCCGAAAACGCCATTTCGAGCGGAAGGTGTTCCGCCCGCGCGTTGCCGAGGAAGGCGAGCGCGCGGGAGAGCGCGTCGTAATGCCGCCGCTCGGAGAGGAATTCCCCGTTCGGGTCCACGCCCTTTCCCACGGTACTATTAAACAACATTTCCTTCAATTTGTCAATGTTTTCGCCCGTTTTGGCGGAAAGAACGATGTCCGCGCGCCCGTAAGCCCCCCCTTTGTCGCTCTTGTTGGAAACGATAATCCTGTTCTTGCCCGCGGTGAGCGACAAAATCTCCTCGTCCTCCGCGCGCGTTTGTTCGCTGCCGTCGAGCACGACGAGCAGAACGTCCGCCTCCTCCGCCACCCTGCGGGAACGCTCCACGCCCATACTCTCCGCCTCGTCCTCCGCCGCGCGGATGCCCGCGGTGTCTTTGAGTTCGAACTTCACCCCGCCGACGATAAGCGTGCCCTCCACCACGTCCCGCGTGGTGCCCGCCGCCGCGGAAACGATGGCCTTTTCATAGGAAAGCAGGGCGTTTAAGAGCGAGCTTTTGCCCGTGTTCGGCCGCCCCACGATGCCGACCTTCACGCCGCCCGCCAGTTTGCGCCCCGTAAAATACGAGGCGAGCAGGGCGGAAATTTCCCTTTCCGCCGCGGAGACCGCCGCGAGCGCGCGCCCGCGCACGCCGTCCTCCTCCACTTCGTCGGGATAATCGAGGTGCGCGCCGAAATCTGCCAAAACGGCTTTAAGCGCGTTCCGGATATTGTCGATCTTTTCTTTCAGCCGCTCGATATACAAAGAATACCCCGCGCGGATTTCGCTTTCGCTCTCGCCGTTGATCATGGCGATCAGCCCCTCCGCCGAGGAAAGGGAGAGTTTGCCGTTTAAAAAGGCGCGTTTTGTAAATTCCCCGCGCCCCGCGGGGCGGCAGCCGAGTTCGGTGAGGCGGCGCACCGCGCCGTTGGCGATGCCAGTGCCCCCGTGCAGGTGAAATTCCACCACGTCCTCCCCCGTGAAACTCCTGGGCGCGCGGAAATACACGCACAGCCCGAAATCCCTGAAACCGCCCGCGTCGAATTCCCCGGGATACATCCGGTAAGGCTCGAAATTTTTCACCGCGACCTTGCCCGAGGGGCGGAAGGTCTTTTCCGCATAGGCGAGGGGCGAACTCCCGCTCACGCGGATGACCGCTATTCCCCCCGTGCCCGACGCCGTCGCCACGGCGACGATATCTTCCTGTTTCATAATCTCCCGTTCCTCCTGAAATCGGCGCCCGTTTCCCCGCGCCCCGAAAAGCCTTAACGCGAAGAAAAGCAGAGCGGCCGCTCTGCTTTCATCTCAAAATCCGTCGAACGGCGAGCCGCCGTTCTTGTCGTCCCCGCCGTTGCCGTCCGGACCGCCGTTCTCTTTTTCTTCCTCTTTCTTTTTGTCCTGCCCGGAAGAAAATTCGGCAAACGGATCGCCGGGGTCGTTATCCCCCCTGCCGCCGAATTCGCGGAAGGGATTATCGGGCGGATTTTCGCGCGGCGGGGCGTACATCCCCTGCATGCGCATATACTGTTCTTTCAGATAATCGTTGTAATTGACCGCCTTTTTCCTGCGCTGGGCGAACACGATGACGGATGCCACGGAAAAACCGAGCACTTCCCCGAAAAACGCCAGCAGGGAAAAGGCGAAATAGTTGCGCGGGCTGAACTTTTTGAAAAGCTGCATGAACGTGAGCACGAAGAAAAACAAAAACGCCAGCTGCAAAAAGAACGTCACGTAGGAGGACACGGTCATATACACCTCCGCCGCGCGGGCATAGACGAAATCGCTTTCGTACATCCAGCCCAGCCCGTCGGGCGAGGGGGTGAACACGATGGCGTCTCCGCGGAAAAACATCGTGAGAATGGGGTAATAGCGGAGGTAATTATACACCGCGTTCAGCGCGAAGAGCACGCCCGCGAGGATTCCCAGCCAGAACCCGGCGTTTTTCATTTTCTTCCCGAACACCCTGCCCGCGCCGGCGATCTTTCCCGCGAGATAATAGCGGGCGAAGGGAACAAACCCCAGCCACGCGAATTTCGTCTGCGTGTTGAGCGCCATACGCCGCAGCCCGAACCCCATCAGAAGATAGAGCGCGATGCCTATTGCCGCCGACACGCACAGCACCACGATGGCCTGCCATGCGTACACGATGCCCACCGTGCCGTTGGAAAAGACGATCTGCAGCAGTTCGCTGCCTTTTTGCAATATTACTTCACTCATTCTTTCCGCCTTCCGCGCGGTTTTAATACGCCCGCGCGAAAATCACCGTATGTTTTGCCTTTTTGCCGCACGCCACGCAGGTGTCGCTCGTTTCGCCTTCCGCGATCACGCGCGCCGTGGCGGCGGTGAGTTCTTTCACTTTGTCCTCGCATTCGCGGCAGCCGCACCAGCCGGCTTTCACGAAATTTTTATTTTCCACCCCCGCGAACAGCTCGCCCATATCCTTGGCGTAAACGATGCGCGCGTCGCGGTTTTTACGGGATTTTTCCAGCATATTCGCCTGCACTTCGCCGAGCAGCTTTTCTGCCGCCTCCGCGATGTTTTCGAGCGGCAGGAAGAATTTTTCCAGCGTATCCCTTCTGAATACCGCCGCCTGCTTGTTCTCCACGTCGCGCGGGCCGATCTCCAGCCGCACGGGCACGCCCTTCATCTCCCATTCGTTGAACTTCCAGCCGGGGCTGGCGTCGCGGTCGTCGATCTCGGCGCGGATTCCGCGCGCGAGCAGGGCGGAGAGCACCTCCCGCGCCTTCTCCGTCACGCCGCCCTTATGCGCCGCGACGGGCACGATGACGACCTGCACGGGCGCCACCATGGGCGGCAGCACCAGACCGCGCTCGTCGCCGTGCGCCATAATGAGCGCGCCGATGAGGCGGGTGGACACTC
>CALVZR010000078.1 GCA_944372565.1 uncultured Clostridia bacterium
AGGTGTCGTTCGTCGGAAAAATCGCAGGTGTGCACTTTGGAATAGGAAAGACGGCGGTTTCCGAAACGGTCGAAGAGGGCGAAGGAGTTGCGGGGTGCGGCGGGGTATTGCTCCAGAAAGGTAACGCCGATCGCCATATTCAGTTCTTTCGCGAGAGAGCCGAACGCGCGGAGAAACGCTCCGTCGGCGGGAAGGGCGTCCTTCATCCGGTCGGCAGGGCGGGAAGCGATGCGATAGCCGTTACTCCACATTTCGGGAAATAAGGCGATGTCCGCGCCGCCTTCGCGCGCCTTTTTGCACGCCTCCGCGCCCTTATGCAGGTTTTGCTCCGCCGTGGGGAGGGGAGCGATCTGCAGCAAGGCGATCTTTAAAAAATGCATTTTCGTTTGCTCCTTTTTTCAGGTGGAAAGAAAATGCGGGTGAAAAAGAAATTTTCACCCGGCAGGTTTTTAATGCGTATAATCGAGAATTTTCACCCGATCGCCCAAATCGTTTTCGATCACCTGTTTCATCTTGGCGGCGAACGGGCAGGGATAGCCGATGGGCGTGCCTTTTTGAATACAGCTTGCAAAGGCGATGGTGTCCGCGCCGCGGCGGACGAGTTCCCTCGCGCGGAGAACGGCCTTTTTTGCGGGGCAGCCTCCGCAGTTGATAAAACCGATGATTTCGATTTCTTCCTTTACGTCCTGAAACATTCCCGTGCGGTTTTGTATCGCGCGGAAATCTCCCGTACCGGGACAAAAGTCCTCTGTCTGCATACAGCGGATAACGCCTACTTTCATAAAAAACTCCTTATAAATAATGATATGGCATAAAATTACAAAAGGTCTTAAAAACATCCGGTTTCAGATGCCGAAATTAAAATTTTAATTTTGCGGTTTTAGATAATATAATCTGCCGAAGTGCCGCTTTTTATCGGGAGGGTATTTATATTCGTTCTCTTTTCCCAGATAAAATATATCAGAAAACAAACACCCGTTGCGGATTACTAAAATATTATCCTTATTCCCTATTGCACATAAATTTTTATAAATTTCATCTTTCATCGGATGCCAATGCAATAATTGCTCAGACTCCCACCAATGCTTTTTATTCCTGTTTACCGAGATGTATCCTTCGTTTTGATCGCAAAAGGCATAAATCCAAAAATCTTTAAAGCTCCAAAAAATACAATCGTCCAGAAATTCAATTTTCCCCGTTAAGTCTCCGTTCTCAATCAACATTTTATACAAATCATATGTTGTATGTGGAACGATCATTTTTTCCGGCATTACTTTAATTCCTCGCTGGCATTGTAGAGTTTCAATATCGTGCGGGCGAAGAATAAAACAAAATCCTCCCGCCGCGCGGAAATACCCGTACGGAAAGTATCCGCAGGAAAAACGCCGCGTTTCCTGTTCGCTCTGCCCCCTTGCGGCGGCTGATTTTTGCTGAAAAAAACGCGGCGGCTTTTCCCGAACGTTTTTTGAAAAACGCCTTAATTGAGCTTTTTTAAATCGAGCGGTTCGCCGCCGAACACGTGCTTTGCAATCTTCACGTCGGCGTTGGCGTCCTTGCAGTAATAATGCGCGCCGATGGAGCGGGCGTATTCCTCGTTGAGCACCGCGCCCCCCACCATCACGGTGCAGAACGGACATTCTTCGCGCAGCCGCCGCACGGTCGTTTCCATATTGGGTACGGTGGTGGTCATCAGCGCGGAAAGCCCGCACAGTCTGGCTTTTTTCTCCTTCACTGCCGCCACCACCGTTTCGGGATCCACGTTTTTGCCCAGGTCCGCGATTTCATAGCCGTAATTTTCCAGAACGGTTTTGGCGATGTTCTTGCCGATATCGTGCACGTCGCCCTTCACGGTGGCGAACACCACCGTGCCCTTGCTTTCCGCCGCGCGGGAAAAACGCTTTTTCACCTCTGCAAAACAGTTGTTCGCGCTCTCCGCCGCCGCCATGAGCTGGGGCAGGAAAATCGTGCCCGTTTCGTAAAGATCGCCCACTTCGTTGAGCGCGGGGATGAGGATGCCGTCGATGAGAAAGAGCGGATCCGCGCCGCCGTCCAGAAGGGCGGCGGCAGCCGCGCGGGCGGTGGGCAGTCCCTTTATGATGAGGTGTTTCAAAGTTTCTTCCGCGCTTTTTCCCCGATCTTCCGCGGCGGAAGAAACGGGGGCGCTGCCGGAAAAAGTATTCGCCGTTGCGTCCGTTTTGCGCCCGTCCGCAGCGGGGGACGAAGAATTATCAGTGCGCCGCCCGTCCGCAGAGGAAAGCGCAGGATTGTCCGTGCGCCGCGTATTCGTTTGCAGCGTTTTCTCCGCCGCGCCGCGCCCATCTCCCGCGCCGCCGGACGCGGAAGAATTTCCTCCCGCGGGGACAGGCGCGCCCGCAGGGGCGGAGGCGCTTTGCGCGGCCGATGTGTGCGCGGGAAGTTCCGCATATTTTTCGGTGTAGCGCGCGCAATTTTTATCCCGCCCGGTGAGTACGTCGAACGCGTCGATGATCTGCATATTTTCCGCGACGTTGGGATTTAAAATGGGCAGATCGAGCCCCGCCCACAGCGCGCCGTTCAAAAACGCGGCGTTTACGATCTTTCTTTGCGGCAGACCGAAGGAAACGTTGCTCACGCCGAGCACGGTTTTCACGTTGTGCCGCCGCTTGATCTCCCGCAGGGCTTCGAGCGTTTCCGCCGCCTGCCCCTGTTCCGCGCCCGCGGTAAGGGTAAGGCAGTCGATAAATACGTCCGTTTCCGGAATACCGTATTCTTTTGCCCGCGCGATGATCTTTTCGGCAATCTCCAGCCGCCCCGCCGCCGTTTTGGGCACGCCCCGCCCGTCCACGGTGAGCCCTACCACCGCCGCGCCGTATTTTTTGGCGAGGGGCAGGAGGGCGCGAAGCGAAGATTCCTCCCCGCTCACCGAATTGAGCACCGCCTTGCCGCAGTAGGCGCGGAGCGCCCGTTCGGCCGCGGCGGGGGAGGAGGTATCGATCTGCAAAGGGAGATCGCTCACCTTTTGCAAAAGGTTTACGAGATGTTCGAGCGCGGCGGGCTCGTCGATATCGGGAAGGCCGGCGTTCACGTCGAGAATGGCGGCGCCCGCCTCCGCCTGTTCGGCGGCCTGGCGCACGATATAGTCGTCGTCGCCCGTGCGGAGCGCCTCCTTCATCGCCTTCTTGCCCGTGGGGTTGATGCGCTCGCCGATGACCTTCACGCCGTCGATCGTTACCGTCTTTTTCGCGGAGCACACCGCGGAGTACGGTTTGAAAATCGGGGGGACGTATGCGGTTTTATCTGCCAGAGCGCGCAGTTTTCCGATATATTCGGGCGTGGTGCCGCAGCACCCGCCCACGATCGTCACGCCGAGCGCGAGGAATTTTTCGTACCACGCGGCGAAATCTTCCGCGCCTACCGAATAGCGAGAATGCGCGTCGGGCAGTCCCGCGTTCGCCTGCACGAGCACGGGCTTTTGCGTGAGCGCGGCAAGTTTCCGAACGATGGGGAAGAGTTTGTCCGGGCCGAGCGAACAGTTCACGCCGACGGCGTCTGCAAAGGGCGAGGCGACGAGCGCGAAGGTTTCCGCGTCGCACCCCGTGAAGGTGCGCCCGTTTTCAAAAAACGTCATGGAGGCGAGCACGGGGAGATCGCAGTTTTCGCGCGCCGCCAGAAGGGCGGCGCGCAGTTCGGCGATATCCGAAAAGGTTTCCAGCAGAACGACGTCCGCCCCCTCTTGGGCGCCCGCCCGCACCGCGCGCGCGTAAATATCGTAAATTTCTGCAAAGGACGCGCCGCCGATCGGTTCGCAAAGTCTGCCCGTGGGGCCTAAATCGAGCGCGACGAATTTTCCCTTGGCTTCCCGCTTTGCGAGGCGCACGCCCGCGCGGAGGAGGGAATCCGCCTCTTCGCCCGCCTTGGCGGCGTTCGCGCCGAAGGTGTTCGCGCTGATGACGTCCGCCCCCGCGCGCACGTAGGCGCGGTGGATTTCCGCCACCGTTTCGGACTCGGTGAGGTTAAGCCGTTCGGGAACGACGCCCGCTTTCACGCCCCGCTGTTGGAGCAGCGTGCCGAACGCGCCGTCGAACACGACGACGCGATTTTGCAGAAAACGTGAAAAATCGCTCATCTGGGCACCTCTTTATTCACGCCCGCGAGCATAGAGGAAACGTTTTCGGTGATTTTGCGCGCCACGTAGGCGTTGTTCATCACGTACAGGTGCACGCCGTCCGTGCCCGCGGCGAGCAGATCCGCGATCTGGTCCGTGGCGTAGGCGATGCCCGCTTCCATCAGAGAATCGGGGTCGTCGTAAAATCTCGCGATCATGCGGGAGATCTTGTTGGGGATCTTCGCGCCCGAAAGGCTGATGATGCGATCTACATGGCTCTTTTTCACGAGGGGCATCACGCCCGCCTGCACGGGCACGTTCACGCCTGCTTTTTTCAGTTTTTCGAGATAGGAAAGGAAATCCTCGTTATCGAAAAAGAGCTGGGAATTGAGGTGGGTCACGCCCGCGTCCACCTTGATTTTCAGATGTTCGATGTCCTCTTCGAGGGTGGCGCTTTCGGGGTGGCCTTCGGGATAGCAAGCGCCGCCGATATCGAAATCGGGGGCGCGCTCCGCGATGAATTTCACGAGGTCGCTCGCGTGGGTGAAATCGGGGGAGAGCGCCGCGCCCGCGATCCTGTCCCCGCGCAGGGCGAGCACGTTATCCACGCCCGCGGCGGAAAGCGAGGCGAGCGTTTTTTCCACGTCCTCCGCGCGGGAATTGCCGCAGGTAACGTGCGCGAGCGGCTCCACGCCGTATTTTTTGAGCATCCCGGCGATCTCCGCCGTTCTCGAATTGCCCGAACCGCCCGCGCTGCACGTAACGGAAATATAATCGGGCGAAAGGTCCGCCAGGGCGGAAACGGTGTTTTCGATGCCCGAAAGGTCGGCGGTGGGTTTTGGCGGAAAGATCTCGAAGGAAAAGACGGATTTTTTCTCCCGGAAGAGGTTGGAAATTTTCATTTTTTTCTTTCTCCATAGGGCGGCGGGGCGGAAAAGACCGCGTTTGCCGCATAATTTAAAACATTATAACACATTTTGCCGAAAAATCCAAACATACGCGGAAAAAAGCCGCAAAAGCGGGGCGTTTTTTCTCCGTTTACAAAATTTTAACAATACTTTTACGAAACCTTTACCGAAAAAAGATAATTCGGCAACATTGCGGGGGTAGAATAAGGGCGTAAAAAACAAGGAGGATTGAAAAATGAAAGACATTCAGAATTATGTGGAAAAGATCCGCGGCAATTATGCGGAAAAGAAAGCGGATAAGCTGGAAGAACTCCGCGCGCTCGATAAAAAGGCGCGCCGCCCGGCGAAGATTTTCGCTTACGTGTTCGGCACGGCCGGGGCGCTGGTGCTCGGCGTGGGAATGTGCCTGGCGATGAAGGTCATCGGCGATCTGTTCGCGCTCGGCGTCGTCGTGGGGGTGGTCGGCATCGCCATGGTTTCGCTCACGCCCCTTCTCTACGGCGCGATCTTGAAACGCGGCAAACGCAAATACGCGGAGCGGGTGATTTCGCTCAGCGACGAAATTTTACACAAGGCATAAAAGCAAAACGAAGGGCGGCGGGGCGCGGAAACGCGCCCCGCCGCCTGTTTTAAGTGTAAATGCGTTTTAAGCAACCGCCTGTTTTAAGTAAAACCGCATTTTAAGCGACCGCTTGTTCAGGCAAAACTTCGTTTTCAGCGCCCCCGCCGAAGAGAGCTCTTCGGCGGGGCGTTTTTATTTTCGGGGGCCAGCTGCGCGGCTGCGGCTATTTTCCGCCCGCGCGGGGGGTCATTTTTTTGCGGTAGTCGAGCGGGGAGAGGTTCACGCTCGCTTTGAACCGCTTGGCGAAGAAGGAGGGGGAGGAAAACCCCGTCGCCTTGGAAATTTCCGTCACGCTCATGTGCGTGCCGCGGAGCAGATATTTCGCCTCCGCGATGCGCTTTTCCATGAGATAGGAGATGGGGGAAATGCCGAACGATTTGGAAAAGGCGTGGATGAGGTGGTATTTGTTCACGTAGGTTTTGGAGGCGAGCAGGTCGATGGAAATATCCTCGGCGAAATGCTCGTCTATATACTGTTTCGCGAAAGAACATTCTTTGGTTACAAAGCCGTCGTGCTGCACGACGGCACGCAGATTTGCGTGCCGAATCACCTTTAACAGCATCACGTAGGCGAGATAATGGCTCATCACCTGATAATGCTGCGGTTTATCGAGCAGTTCCCTGTTGATCTGGCGGATGAGATCGCGCAGTTCGCCGTAATATTCCGAAAAATCGAACACGGGAGGCGATTGTTCTTCCTCTTCCAGCGTATCGGAAAATTCCCGCTTTTTGAAATCGAAAAACAAATTGTCCACGCCGATGACGGCGATTTCCAGCGCGCTTTTTTCCGAAGAGCTTTCCGTGTGGTAGCGGTTGGGGTTGACCACCACCAGGCTGCCCCGCCCGATGGGGTATTTTTTTTCGTCCAGGTGGAAAAAACCTTCCCCTTCCATCACGAAAAGCACCTCCATGTGCGGGTGATAGTGCAGGGTGCTCATCCAGTCGCTCCCGTATTTGGAAACGGAAAGATATAAAAGCTGCGGCTCGAAGCCCGGAATGTTTTTTT
>CALVZR010000079.1 GCA_944372565.1 uncultured Clostridia bacterium
ATGATGAGGATGGAAAGCCACGTTTTTCCCCAGATGCAGTTGAAAACGAGCAGCACGATACAGGAAACGGGCACCGCATATACAAACGCCAGCCACATTCTGTCGAGTTCGGGCACGGCGAGCAGGGTGAACACGAAAATCGCCGTGGCGAGCAACCACACGAGCAGCACCGAACATATAATGACGTTGGTGCGCGTGAGCAGATTGACCTTTCTTTTCAGTTTAACGGGTTTATCGGACTTCGTGAGCAGCGTATCCACGGTAACGCCGTATAAATCGGCGATCTGTTTCAGAACGTCCACGTCGGGCATGCCGCCCGCGCGCTCCCATTTGGAAACGGCTTTATCGGAATAATTGATTTTTTCCGCGAGTTCCGCTTGCGTAAGATTGGCGGCTTTGCGATATTTCGCCAGATTTTCCGCCAAAATGTACTTCAAGTCTTCCATAGTGCCTATTTTAGCGTAAAAACGGCAAAAAATCAAGCAAATTGCATTAAAAAAAGAGAATTCCACCCGCGGTAGAGCCGCAAAAAACTTCTCTACCGCGCAAAAAGGAGGTGTAGAGTGCAAAAGGGGCGAGTAGATTGATTTTTTCTGCCCTTATCCGTTAAAATAAAAAAGAAAAAGGCGGTGCGCGCCTCAAAAAAAAACGCACGGAAAACGGGAGGTTTTGTTTTATGAAGATCGCTGTATCTGCGGAAACGACAATCGATTTGACAAAAGAACTTTTAAAAGAATACGATATACACACCACGCCTTTTACCATTCTTCTGGGAGATGAGGCGAAACCGGACGGGGAGATCGGCTGCGACGAGATCATCGACTACGTGAACCGCACGGGAATCCTCCCAAAAACGAGCGCGGTGAACGAATTTCAGTTTTCCGGGCACTTTTCCGAACTGCTGAAAAAATACGACTACGTCGTGCACTTTTCGCTCTCTTCCGAAATGAGCAGCGCGTTTGCAAACGCGACGGAAGCGGCGAAAAAACTGGGCGGCAGGGTGCACGTGTTCGATTCCCGTTCTCTTTCCACGGGCATCGCCCTGCTCGCGATCTATGCCGCCGAACTCGTCCGCGCGGGGGAGGATTTTTCTTCCGTGGTGGAAAAATGCGGCAAGCGCATTCCCTATGTGCAGGCGAGTTTCGTGCTCGAACGGCTGGATTATCTCTATAAAGGCGGCAGGTGCTCCGCATTGCAGCGTTTCGGCGCCAATCTGCTGCCTCTGCGCCCGCAGATTCTCGTTTTAGACGGAAAGATGGGCGCGGCGAAAAAATACCGCGGTAAAATCGAGGGCGCGGTGCGCTCGTATTGTCTGGATACGCTCGAACGATTCGATCACCCCGATCTCTCGCTCGCCTTTCTCACCTACACCACGGCGAACGAAGAGATGCTTTCCGTCGCGCGCAATATCTTAAAGGAGCGCGGGTTTAAGAAAATTTACGAAACACGCGCGGGCGGCACGATCACGAGCCACTGCGGAGAGCATTGCCTGGGCATTTTATACATCAACGACGGGGGCGCGAAATAACGGAGGTTTTTATTTGAAAGAATTCGGCAGGATCGCGCTTTTCGGCGATTCCATCCCCAAGGGATACACGACGAAGGGCGGGAAAATAGAGAAGGTGAAGGACAACGCGGTCAGCCTGCTGGAAGCGAAATACGGTTTTCACATCGAAAACCGTTCGGCATACGGGCTTACGCTCCATAAACTGTACGAGCGGGGCGCGGTGGAAGAGTTCCTGCGCGAGAGCAGGGGCGAAAAGGAACGCGCCGCAATATTCTGCATCGGGGGGAACGACAGCGATTACGATTGGCGCGCCGTCGCGCGCGACCCTGCGGGCGCGCACGAATCGAAAACGCCGCTCGACGTGTTCCGAAAGGAGCTTTGCGAACTGATAGATAAATTGCAGGCGGAAGGGGTGCGCGTGCTGCTCACCACGCTACCGCCCGTCGATTCGCAGCGGTATTTCGACAGGGTGATCTCCAAAGTGGCGGACGGCGGGAAGGTGCTGGAATTTTTCAAAGGCGATCTGACCAACATCAGCCGCCATCAGGAACGATATAATCTCGCCGTGATCGAAGCGGGCGTGAAAAAGGGCTGCAAGATTATCGATATCCGATCTGCGTTTTTAATGCAGCGCGATTATCTGAAAAATTATTCGGACGACGGTATCCACCCCAACGAGGCGGGGCACCGCGTGATCGCGCGCAGCGTGTCGGAGTTTATCGACGCGAATATCGCCTGAAAACGCCGAATAATCGCGTGCAACGCGTCGAGTTAGCGACGCGAATATCGCTTAAAAACACAGAATAATCGAATGCAACGCGTCGGGTGGCGACGCGAATATCGCTAAAAACAGCGGTGCCGTTTTTGCGGTAACCACCCGATAAGGCGGAACGCCGCCATGAAAGCAAAAAGACGGGAGGCTCCCGTCTTTTTCCTTTGCGTAAATATCGGGCAAATCATTAACCGCCCGCCGCATTTTTGCGGCGGGCGGTTCTTTTGAAACGGTTTACCCGTTATTTGAGTTTTTTGGAAAGCAGGAGTTCGTAGCCCTCGCCTTCGGGGAAAAATCCGCCGCACACCGTATAGCCGTTTTTGGCGTAAAAATGCTGTGCGGTTTCGGCGGCGGCAGTGGAAGTCATCGCCGCAAAAAAACCGGCTTTGCGCATATCTTCTTCCCAGCGGGAAAGCAGCGCGCTTCCCGCGCCCCGCCCGCGGAAGGGTTCGAGAACGAAGAGCATATTCAAAAAGGGCGTGTTGTCCCAAAAAAGATTATACCGAAGCCAGCCGCAAAGTTCGTTTCCCGAAAACGCCGCATAAACCCGCCCCGCCTCTACGGCGCGGAAAAGTTCGTCTGTCCGAATGTGCTTATCGAGTTTTTCCAGCGCGCCGATATCCGAATAAACAGCGGCGCGCACCGTAAAATCCTGCATCTTACTCCCACTCGATGGTCGCCGTCGGCTTGGGGGAGAGGTCGAAACACACGCGGTTGATCTTCGGCACTTCCGCGAGGATGCGCCGCGTGATCTTCTGCAGCACGCCGAAGGGAATTTCGGGCACTTCGGCGGTCATCGCGTCCACGGTGTTCACCGCGCGGATGATCACGGGCCAATCGAAACAGCGGGCGTTGTCGCGCACGCCCACGGATTTGAAATCGGGCACCACGGTGAAATACTGCCACACCTTGCCTTCCAGCCCGTTTGCGGCAAATTCCTCGCGCAGGATGGCGTCGCTTTCGCGCAGGGCTTCCAGCCTGTCGCGCGTGATCGCGCCCAGGCACCTCACGCCCAGCCCGGGGCCGGGGAAGGGCTGGCGGTAAACCATATTCGCGGGCAGACCCAGCGCCGTGCCGCAGGCGCGCACCTCGTCTTTGAAGAGCATTTTCAGCGGCTCCACGAGTTCGAATTTCAAATCGTCCGGAAGCCCGCCCACGTTGTGGTGACTCTTCACGATCTTCGCCGTTTTGGTGCCGCTCTCCACGATGTCGGGATAAATGGTGCCCTGCGCGAGAAATTCTATGCCGTCGAGTTTGCGCGCCTCCTCTTCAAACACGCGGATGAACTCCGCGCCGATGATCTTGCGCTTTTTCTCGGGGTCGGAAACGCCCGCGAGTTTATTCAAAAACCGTTCGGAAGCGTCCACGTAAACAAGGTTTGCGTCCATCTCTTCGCGGAACACCCGCACCACCTGTTCGGGCTCGCCCTTCCGCAAAAGCCCGTGGTTGACGTGCACGCAGGTGAGCTGTTTGCCCACCGCTTTCAAGAGCAGCGCCGCCACGACCGAGGAGTCCACCCCGCCCGAGAGCGCGAGGAGCACCTTTTTATCGCCCACTTGGCGGCGGATCAGCTCCACCTGGTCGGCGATGAAATTATCCATATTCCAGTTGGCGGTTGCGCCGCAGTCGCCGAACACAAAACTTTTCAGCCGCGCGGCGATGTCCTTTTCCTCGGCGGGCATAGGATTGATGCGTCCGTTTTCCTCGTAATCGAAGGTGTAAACGGGCAGCCCGCTCGCCCTGATCTCCTCGCTCAAACCGATCTTTTCGCCGTTCACTACGTCGTTCGGGCCGCCGTTCGCGATCACGCCCTTCACGCCGGGCAGGGCGAGCAGTTGTTCTTTCGTGACGTCGTAATTGCAGATTTCGCTGTAAACGCCGAGCGCGCGGACGGCGCGCGCCACGTCCGTGTTGCGCGTGCTGCCCAAATCGACTACGGCGATCATATCCTGTTTCAAAATCTTCTTCCTCCGCATTGTTTTTTCCCTTTCATTATACCCGAAACGCGGCGATTTATCAAGCGCAGAAAATAAAAAAAGAACGGATTTTTCCATCCGTTCCGTTTGCCGTTCTTTTCGGTTGCCGTCCGCTCGTTCCGAAAGCAAAAAATTTATTCTTTGCGGGCGGCGAAATATGTTTCGGCTTTTTGTGTGATCTCCCGCACGAATTCTCCCTTGGCGGCGGTGTATCCGTCGCGGTCGTGCTCGTATTGTTTCCAGAGGGAAAGTTTCAGTTTTTCGTAGCTTTTCGCAACGTCGGGGAAGGCGTTCAGATAATCGCGGAAAAAAATCTCCCGATGATCGCCGTATCGGCGCAGATGCAGGTGAAACACTTCATCGCCGAACCCGCGCTCGGTGTAGCCGCGGTTGAAGGAAACGCGCGTTTCGCTTTGGGACATACAGAGGTATCCCGCGGCCTCGATGTCGGTTTTCAGACTGGGAAAACTTGCGGACGGTGGCGCTTCGAGCAGAATATCCACGATGGGTTTTGCCGCGATGCCGTCTATCGCCGTGCTCCCGATGTGATGAAACCGCAGCGCGTCGTTTTTGAGGGCGGTTTTCAGCCGCGTTTCTTCCCGCGCGTACTGCGCCGCCCATGCGGGGGAATGCTCTGTTAAAACGATGGGGAAGAGCTGCCACAGCTCTTCGAGCGTCATTTCGGAAAGCCCCATCTCATTCCCATTCCACGGTGGCGGGGGGTTTGCCCGTGATGTCGTACACCACGCGCCCCACGCCTTTCACCTCGTTGGCGATG
>CALVZR010000080.1 GCA_944372565.1 uncultured Clostridia bacterium
CACCGATCAGATCTGCGACAAGTGCGGCGGCGTGATGGTGGAACGGGAGGGGAAATACGGCAAGTTCCTCGCCTGCTCGAATTATCCCAAGTGCAAGAACACCCGCGCGGTCAACGAAGTAAAATCGCAGGAAAAATGCCCCAAGTGCGGGGAGGAAATGGTGGAAAAGCAGGGGCAGTTCGGCAAATATCTTTCGTGCCCCAAGTGCGGGAACACCGTTTCGCAGGCGGAATACGCGGGCGTGTGCCCGGTGTGCGGCAAGCCGACCAAGCGCATGCTTTCGCGCTACGGCAAGGCGTTTTACGGCTGTTCGGGCTATCCCGAATGCAAGTTTATGAGCTGGGATATGCCCACGGGCGAAACCTGCCCGCAGTGCGGGGCGTATCTCGTGAAAACCGAGCGCGGCGTGAAGTGCTCGGATAAAAAGTGCGGTTATAAGAAAGAAGAAAAACAGAAAGAAAAGGCGGAAGATGCAAAGGAGAGTTGACGTCGTAGGCGCGGGACTTGCGGGCGCGGAAGCCGCCTTGTATCTCGCGCGGCGGGGCGTGAAGGTGCGCCTTTTCGATATGAAACCCGAAGGAAGAACGCCCGCGCACCACAGCGGAAAGTTCGCCGAGCTCGTGTGCAGCAATTCGCTCAAAAGCGACGACGTTTTCGGGAACGCCTGCGGGCTTTTGAAAGAGGAGATGCGCCGTTTAGGCTCGGCGGTCATCGCCGCGGCGGACGCCACCCGCGTTCCCGCGGGGGGCGCGCTGGCGGTGGACAGGGAAAAATTTTCTTCCCTGCTCACGGAACGCATCCTTTCGGAAAACGGTATCGAAACGGTGTGCGGAGAAGTGAAGTCCCTGCCGGAGGAAAACGCCGTGATCGTGGCGACTGGCCCGCTCACCTCGCCCGCGCTCGAAAAATCGCTTGAAAGCCTGACGGGCAGACCCCTGTATTTTTTCGACGCGGCCGCGCCCATCGTTTCGGCGGATTCCATCGATATGGAGCACGCCTTTTTCGGGGACCGGTACGGCAGGGGGAACGGCGATCACATCAACTGCCCGATGGATAAGGCAACCTACGAGGCGTTCGTCGCCGGACTGCTCTCCGCCGAAAAGGCGGAACGGAAAGCGTTTGAAAACGCGGCGGTGTTCGAAGGGTGTATGCCCGTGGAAGCGATGGCGGCGCGCGGGCCAGATACGCTGCGGTTCGGTCCGCTCAAACCCGTAGGGCTTTACGATCCGCGCACGAACAAACGCGGCTACGCGTGCCTGCAGCTCAGAAAAGAGGACGCGGAAGGCACGATGTACAACCTCGTGGGCTTCCAGACCAATCTGAAATGGGGAGAGCAGAAACGCGTGTTTTCCATAATCCCCGCGCTGAAAAACGCGGAGTTTCTGCGCTACGGGGTGATGCACCGCAACACCTATCTCCATTCGCCCGGCGTCCTGGGGGCGGACTTCGCGCTGAAAAGCGATAAGAAGATCTTTTTCGCGGGGCAGCTCACGGGGGTGGAAGGCTATGTGGAGAGCGCGGCGGCGGGGCTGGTTGCGGCGATCAACGCCCTCCGCCTGCTCGACGGGGAGGAAAGCGTGATCTTTCCGCAAAGCACGGTGCTGGGCGCGCTGGCGCACCACGTTTCCGCAGAAACGGAAGATTTCCAGCCCATGAACGCAAACTACGGCATTTTACAGCCGTTGGGGGAACAGATCAAAGACAAGGCGGAAAAGCGCCGCCGTTATGCGGAGCGCTCGCTGAAAATCATCGAAGAATTAAAGGAGAAATATCGATTATGAGTATTGAATTTAAAGGCACCACCATCTGCGCGGTCAAAAAGGACGGCAAAACGGCGATCGCGGGGGACGGGCAGGTAACCATGTCCGAATCGGTCATTTTCAAAAACAACGCGGTGAAGGTGCGCCGCATCTACAACGGCAAGGTCATTTTCGGCTTTGCGGGATCGGTTGCGGACGCGTTCACGCTGAGCGAGCGTTTCGAGGAGATGCTCAACAAATTCGGCGGCAACCTGTTAAGGAGCGCCGTGGAACTTGCGGAACTCTGGCGCAACGACAAGGTGGGCCGCAGGCTGGAAGCCATGATGATCGCGGCGGATAAGAGCACTATGCTCATCGTTTCGGGTTCGGGCGAAGTCATCGAGCCGGACGGCGGCGTGTGCGCCATCGGCAGCGGCGGAAACTATGCGCTCGCGGCGGCGCGCGCCCTCGTGAAGGAAACCGATTACGACGCGGAAACCATCGCGAAGAAGGCGCTGGGCATCGCCAGCGAGATCTGCGTGTTCACAAACGATCACATCACCTGCGAAGTCGTATAAAAAAGGAGGAAAACGGAATATGGATCTTACGCCGAGAGAAATCGTAAAGGAACTCGATAAATATATCATCGGTCAGGCGGAGGCGAAAAAGGCGGTTGCCATCGCGCTCAGAAACCGTTACAGGAGAAGCCGCCTTTCCGCCGAACTGCGCGACGAGATCACGCCCAAGAACATCATCATGAAAGGACCGACCGGCGTGGGCAAAACGGAGATCGCGCGGCGGCTTGCAAAACTCGTGGGCGCGCCCTTCATTAAGGTGGAGGCTACCAAATATACCGAGGTCGGCTATGTGGGCAGGGATGTGGAGTCAATGATCCGCGATCTCGTGGAATGCAGCGTGCGCCTCGTGAAAGAGGAGCAGTACGCAAAAGTCAACCACCGCGCGGAGCAGACCGCGGAAAGCCGCCTCGTGAAGATCGTCGCGGAAAACCGCAAGAGCGAAAAGGGCGAGATGCCCGAAGATATGTTCCTCGCGGACATCACGGAAAAATACAGGAAAGGGTATTTCGACAACGAAACGGTGGAAATCGAAGTGAACGATTCCCCCAAGCCCATGGAACTCGTTCCCGGTAGCGGCACGGAAATCAATATCGGCAGCATTTTCGGGGATTTCCTGCCCAAGAAGAAAAAGCGCCGCCGCCTGCCGCTCAAAGAGGCGCGCAAGATGATCGTGGCGGAGGAGAGCGACAAGCTCATCGATAACGACGCCGTCATCACCGAAGCGGTGCGCCGCGCGGAAGAGGAGGGCATCATTTTCATCGACGAGATCGACAAGATCGCCGCCAAGGGGCAGACGGGGGGCGCGGACGTTTCGAGAGAGGGCGTGCAGCGCGACATTTTGCCCATCGTGGAGGGCTCTACCGTCATGACCAAATACGGCGCGGTGAAAACCGATTTCATCCTGTTCATTGCGGCGGGGGCGTTCCACGTTTCCAAGGTGAGCGACCTCATCCCCGAACTGCAGGGGCGTTTCCCCATCCTCGTGGAACTCAACTCGCTCACCAAACAGGACTTCGTGGATATCCTCACCACGCCGAGAAACGCCATCACCCTGCAATACGCCACGCTGCTCGGCGTGGATAACGTCGATCTGAAATTCACCGACGAGGCGATCGAGGAGATCGCCGCCGTTGCGGAGAATATGAACGCCGTGAGCGAGGACATCGGCGCGCGCAGGCTGCACACCGTGATGGAGCGCCTGCTCGAAGAGATTTCCTTCAACGCGGGCAGCGGCGAAGAAACGTCGGTTACCGTCGATAAAAAATACGTCGTGGAACAGCTCGGCGAGGCGGAAAAGCAGAAGGACTTCAAAAAATTCATCTTATAAGGGTAAATTTATGATCAACATTCCCAAGGGCACGAAGGACGTTTTGCCCAAGGACGCCGCCAAATGGCGGTTCATCGAAGATACTGCGCGGAAAACGGCTGCGGATTTCAACGTGAAGGAGATCCGCACGCCCGTATTCGAGCACACGGAAGTTTTCGCCCGCGGCGTGGGCGACACCACCGATATCGTGAACAAGGAGATGTACACCTTCCTCGATAAAGGCGGAAGGAGCATAACGCTCAAACCCGAAGGCACGTCCGCGGTGGTGCGCTCGTTCATCGAAAACGGGCTGTATAACGAAACAATGCCCGCAAAACTTTTTTATATCACGCCGTGTTTCCGCTACGAACGCCCCCAGGCGGGCAGGCTGCGGGAATTTCACCAGTTCGGCGTGGAGTTTTTCGGCAGCGAAAGCGCGGATACGGACGCGGAGATCATCCTGCTCGCAAAGACCTTTCTGGAACGCGTGGGCATAAAGGAACTCGAACTGCGGCTCAACAGCATCGGCTGCAAGAGCTGCCGCGCGGAATACAACGCCGCGCTTAAAGCGTATCTGAAAGAACACGAAGAGGGGCTTTGCCCGCTTTGCCGCGAGCGTATGGAGAAAAACCCCCTGCGCGTGCTCGACTGCAAGGACGAGGGATGTAAAAAAATCACGGCGGGCGCGCCCCGCATCCTCGATTATCTCTGCGGCGACTGCCGCGCGCATTTTGAAAAGGTGCAGTCCCTGCTCACGGCGTGCGGCGTGAAATATACGGTGGATCCCGATATCGTGCGCGGGCTGGATTACTATACGAGAACGGTTTTTGAATTCGTTTCCTCGGCGATCGGCGCGCAGGGCACGGTGTGCGGCGGCGGCAGATACGATTCCCTCGTGGAATCCATGGGCGGCCCGCCCACGTGCGGCGCGGGCTTCGGGCTGGGCGTGGAGAGGCTGCTCCTGCTTATGGAAAATCTGGGCGTAGCCTTTCCCGGGGAGAGGAAAGCCGAAGTCTATTTCGCTCCTATGGGCGAAAGCGCATATGCGCAGGCCTTCCGGCTGGTGTACGAACTGCGCAGAAAGGGCGTTGCGGCGGAAACCGACCACGCGGGGCGCAGTCTGAAAGCGCAGATGAAATACGCGGACAAGATCGGCGCGAAGAACGTGATCGTTTTAGGCGAGAGCGAACTCGAAAGCGGCGAGGCCGAAGTCAAGCGTATGGCGGACGGCTCGAAAACCAAGGTAAAACTCGAAGAGATCGGGGAGTTCTTTTAATCTATGATAGAGAGCGGAGAAGTCGTAAAAACCGAAAAGAACTACGCCGTGGTGCGCATCGACAGGAAAGCCGAATGCGCACGCTGCGGGCTGTGCGGAATGAAAAAGAACGAAAGCCACGTGGAATGCAAGGCGAAAAACGAAGCCGCGGCGGCGGAGGGCGATACCGTTCTGATCAAAACGGACGGGAGCGCGACGCTCATTTCCTCCCTTCTGGTGTTCGTGATGCCCCTCATTCTGCTCGCGGCGGAACTTGCGGTGTGCTATGTATTAAACGTGGAAGAACTCTGGATACTGATAATATGTATCGGGACGCTGGCCGCGTGGTTCTGCATTCTCGCGCTCATCGACCGCAAATTCGCTTCGATACGCGGGTTCAGCCCGACCATCGTCAGGATCATAGAAAAGAAAGGAGAGGAAAAGAATGAGTGAAAAGATAGAAGACATCATCGGCGAAGAGGAGTTCGATGCCGTTCTCGGCTCGGAAACCAAACCCGTCGTGGCGGATTTCTGGGCAACGTGGTGCGGCCCCTGCCGTATGCAGGCGCCCATTTTGGAACAGTTTGCCGAAGATTGCGCGGGAAAAGCGCGCGTGATCAAGGTGAACGTGGACGAAAACGAGGCGCTCGCGGACAAACTGAAAATTTCGTCCATTCCCACGCTTTGCGTGTTCAAGGGCGGGGAACTGAAAGAAAAGAGCGTGGGGCTGACTTCCGCCGCGCAGCTTTCCGAACTGGTGCTCAGACACATCTGATGTAAAAAGGAAAAAACCGCCGCTTTCCGCGGCGGAAATACATAAAAAGGAACAAAAGGAAAAATGATCGACTTTACCAATCTGAAACACAAAGACCCCGAACTTTTCGAGAGTATGGAGCTGGAACTCAAACGCCAGCAGAACAACATCGAACTCATCGCCAGCGAAAACTTCGTGAGCGAGGAAGTGATGGCGGCGGTGGGCAGCCACCTCACCAACAAATACGCGGAGGGCTATCCCGCGCACCGCTATTACGGCGGGTGCCGGTTCGTCGATATGGCGGAAAATCTCGCCATCGAGCGCGCGAAAAAACTCTTCGGCTGCGACCACGTGAACGTGCAGCCGCACAGTGGCGCGAACGCCAACTTCGCGGTTTACTTCGCCGTTCTGAAACCCGGCGACACCATTTTGGGAATGAACCTCGCGCACGGCGGGCACCTCACGCACGGCAGCCCCGTGAACGTTTCGGGCAAATATTTCCGCGCGGTGGGCTATTCCGTTTCTCAAGATTTACAGGTCATCGATTACGACGCCTTTGAAAAGCAGGCGCTTGAAGTCAAGCCGCAGATCATCGTCGCGGGGGCGAGCGCCTATCCGCGCGTCATCGATTTCAAGCGCATCCGCGAAATCTGCGACAAGGCGGGCGCTTATATGATGGTGGATATCGCGCACATCGCCGGCCTCGTGGCGGCGGGATTGCATCCCAGCCCCGTGCCGTATGCGGATTTCGTAACCACCACCACGCACAAGACCCTGCGCGGGCCGCGCGGCGGGATGATTATGTGCAAGGAGCAATACGCAAAACTCATCGATAAGGCGGTGTTCCCCGGCACGCAGGGCGGGCCGCTTATGCACGTGATCGCGGGCAAGGCGGTGGCGCTCGGCGAGGCGCTCAAACCCGAATTCAAGGCGTATCAGAAGCAGGTGGTGGCAAACGCCAAGGCGATGAGCGAGCGCTTTTTGAAAAACGGCGTGAAACTGGTGAGCGGCGGCACGGATAACCACCTGATGCTGCTTGACCTCACGGACGCGGGCATCACGGGCAAGGAGCTCGAAAAGATGCTCGACGAGGTGAACATCACGGTCAACAAAAACGCCATTCCCTTCGACAAGCAAAGCCCGTTCGTGACGAGCGGCGTGCGCATCGGCACCCCGAGCGTAACCTCGCGCGGATTCACGGAAGAGGACTGCGAAAAGGTTGCGGACCTCATCACCGCCATCATCGAAAAGAGGGAAGAAGCGTTCGACGGCGTGAAGAAAGGGGTGAAGGAACTCATCGAAAAGCACCCGCTTTATAAAGACACGTTCCGCTTCTGATGAACAAGGCGGAGGTCATCGCCCTCGCGGCGGAAATCGAAGGGGCGAAGTACGATTTCCCCTTCGATGAGGATTTTGAAACGGTCGTGTTCCGCCATAAGGATACGGGCAGATGGTTCGGCGTGGTGATTGCTGCGCCAAACGACCGCATAGGCGTTTCGCCCGAAAGCGAGAAGAGCGACGTGCTCAACGTGAAAGTCCCGCCCGAACTCGGCGTTCTTCTCAAAGAAAACTACAAGAGCGCGGCGGACGCCTATCATGTGAACAAAACGCATTGGATCAGCATTGTGCTCGGCGGCGACGCGGACGGAGAAATCGGAAAACTGC
Source organism: uncultured Clostridia bacterium (assembly GCA_944372565.1). Lineage (GTDB taxonomy): Bacteria > Bacillota > Clostridia > Christensenellales > Borkfalkiaceae > UMGS775. The sequence continues at coordinate 7,298 of CALVZR010000080.1, forward strand.
TCCGCCTCAGTTTCGACCTGACCGAAAAAAGGAGTAAAAAAAGATGAAATACCAATCGGTTCTTTCCCTGCTGGAAACCGAAGTCGCCATCAAATTCGTGAAGGACGCCTTTGAACGGGAACTTGCGGCGGCGCTCGATCTCACGCGCGTTTCCGCGCCCCTCTTCGTTCTGCCCGAAACGGGGCTGAACGACAACCTCAACGGCTACGAGCGCACGGTGAAGTTCGAAATCAAGGCGGCGGGCAAGGAGGCGGAAATCGTGCAGTCCCTCGCCAAGTGGAAACGCGCCGCCCTCAAAAAATACGGATTCGGGGCGGAAACGGGGCTTTATACCGATATGAACGCCATCCGCCGGGACGAGGACCTCGACTATATCCATTCCGTTTACGTGGACCAATGGGATTGGGAGCGCATCCTCACGAAGGAAGAGCGGAACGAGGAATACCTGAAAGAAACGGTGAAAAAGATCTACCGCGCCTTCCGCGTCACGGCGGACAAGGTGGCGGAAAAATACCCGGCTTTGAAACGCGAACTTCCCGAAGATGTGTATTTTGTGGGAACGGAAGAGCTGGAAAAGCGCTGGCCGTCGCTCACGAGAAAGGAGCGGGAGGACAGGATCGCCCGCGAAAAGAAGGCGGTTTTCTTAATGCACATCGGCTGGGACCTTGCGGACGGCAAACCGCACGACGGCAGGGCGGCGGATTACGACGACTGGAATCTCAACGGCGATATCCTCCTTTACAACGAGCGCGCGGACAAGGCTTTCGAGATCTCTTCCATGGGCATCCGCGTGGATAAAGACAGCCTTGTAAAGCAGCTCGAAAAGCGGGGCGAATTAAATAAGCTCGAAAATCCCTTCTGCAAAGGGGTGGTAAGCGGCGAACTCCCGCTCACCGTCGGCGGCGGGATCGGGCAGTCGCGGCTGTGTATGTACTTACTGAAAAAGGCGCACATCGGCGAAGTGCAGGCTTCCGTGTGGACGGAGGAAGAATACGCCCGCTGCGAAGAGGCGGGCATACGGCTGCTGTGATGGAAACGCAGTTTTCCCGCACGGAGGGGCTGCTCGGCGCGCGGGCGGTGGAACGGCTTAAAGCGGCGAAAATCGCCCTTTTCGGCGTGGGCGGCGTGGGCGGCTACGTGGCGGAAGCGCTCGCGCGGAGCGGCGTGGGGAGGATAGACCTCTTCGACGGCGATATTGTGCAGCTCACCAACTTAAACCGCCAGATCATCGCGCTGCATTCCACGCTCGGTATGCCCAAAGCGGAGGTTATGGCGGCGCGGCTGAAAGACATCAATCCCGCAATCGACGCGCGCGCCGTGAAACTGTTCTATCTGCCCGAAAATGCGGACGAGGTGGACCTTTCCGTTTACGACTGCGTGGCGGACGCGGTGGACACCGTTGCCGCGAAAACCGAGCTCATCTGCCGCTGTCTCCGCCTCGGCGTGAAGATCTTTTCCGCCATGGGCGCGGGAAACAAAAAGGATCCGCTTTCCTTCCGCACGGGGGATATTTCCCGCACGGAGGTCTGCCCGCTGGCGCGGGCGGTGCGGCGGGAGTTGAGAAAACGCGGCGTAACGAGCGGCGTTTCGTGCGTGTATTCCGTAGAAAAGGCGGATTGCTGCGATAAAACGGAGCGCACGCCGAGATCTGTCGCGTATATGCCCTCCGTCATGGGGCTGATCATGGCGGCGGAGATCATCGGATACTTAACGGAGGAAAAAATATGAAATACGTCATCGCGTCCGACCTGCACGGTTCGGCGTTTTACGCGAAAGCGCTCAAAGAGGCGTTTGAAAGGGAAGGGGGAGATCTGCTGATCCTTCTGGGAGATATTTACTATCACGGGCCTCGCAATCCTCTGCCCGAAGGGTACGACCCCAAAGGCGTTGCGGAGATGCTGAACGGGATGAAGGAAAAACTCGTCGTGCTCAAAGGCAACTGCGACGCCGATGTGGATACTTTGATTTCCGAATTCGATTTCGTGGAAGATATGGCGATCGCCTCTGCAAATCGCTGCGCCTTCCTCACGCACGGGCACGTTTACAATAAGGACTGCCCGCCCAAAACGAGGTTTTCCGCCGTGATCTACGGGCATTTCCATACGGGGTTCATCGAAAGGGAAAACGGCGTCGTGTTCGCCAATCCGGGTTCGGTTTCCCTCCCCAAAAACGGCACGCCGAGAAGTTATCTCACGCTTGAAGAGGGCGTTCTCGCCTTAAAAACGCTCGAAGGAAAGGAGATTGCCCGCGAAACGCTCTGAAAACAAGCAGGGCGGAACCGAAAGAGTGAAACGCGAAAAAGAATGAAACGATTTTTTGATTCAAAAAACCTCCGCAGAAATTTTCTGCGGAGGTTTTTCAATCGATAACGGATCGCGCGGGGCGCGAACCCCGCTCAGATCTCTTTAATGGTTTTACGCGGACATTTCGCCACGCACGTTTTGCAGCCCGTGCATTTGGAATAATCGATAACGGGCAGGTTGTTCACCATTTCGATGGCGTGCTCGGGGCAGTTTTTCGCGCACAGCCCGCAGCCGATACAGCCCACTTCGCAAACGCTCATCGTATCCTTGCCGCGGCAGGGGGTGGAGCACGCCACGTACACCTTCGCGCGCTTGGGGATAAGGCGGATGATGTGTTTCGGACAGTTTTTCACGCACAGTCCGCACGCCTCGCACAGCGCCTTGTCCACGAGCGCCACGCCCTCTTTCACGGCGACGGCGGCATAGGGGCAGAGCGATTCGCACGTGCCCTCGCCCATACAGCCGTAGGCGCACTGCTTTTTGCCGCCGAGATACATTCCCTCGGCAAGGCAGCCTGCATTGCCCACGTAATGATATTTGTCTTTGCTCTTCCTGCCGCCCGCGCAGGCGACGACGGCGTAAACCGGTTCGCTCGCGGCGAACTCTATGCCGAGAATCTCCGCGATCTCCGCCTTGTTCTCGTTGGGGGTGGGACCGCAGGCGGAAAGATCCGCCTTTCCCTCCGCAAGCGCCTTGGCAAAGCCCTCGCACCCGGCATAGCCGCAGCCGCCGCAGTTGGCGCCCGCGAGTTTTTCCGCGATCTTCGCGGCTTTTTCGTCGGTTTTCACCGCGCAGAATTTAGAAACGAGCAGGATGAGCGCCACGAACACGCCCGAAAGGACGGCGGCGATGGCCAGCACGATGAGAACGCTGTTCCACTCTATCGCGGCGAGTAAATTGTAATTCATTTTGCCATCCTCCTCAAATCAGCGAAAATACGTAGAACGCCATCGCCATAAAGCACGCGGTGATCATCGCGATGGGGAACCCTTTCAGGTGCTTGTTGATGGGCAGCGCGGCGATCTTTTCGCGCATACCGCTCATCACCACGATGGCGAGCGTGAAGCCCAGCCCCGCGAAAAATCCGTACAGAACGGCATAGCCCATATTCATGGCGGAAATGCCGAGCAAAGACATCATCTGCGCCTCGTCGATAACCAGTTCCGCCACGCCGAGCACCGCGCAGTTGGTGGTGATCAGCGGCAGGTAAATGCCCATCGCCTTGTACAGCGTGGGGGAGAACTTTTTGAGCACCATCTCGATCATCTGCACGATGGCGGCGATGACGAAGATGAAGATGATGATCTCCAGATACTCCAGCCCCAGCGGCACGAGCAGATAAACGTAGATGGGGTAGGTGATGAGGCAGGTGATGGTCATCACGAAGGTGACCGCAACGCCCATACCGAAGGCGTTTGAAGTGCTCTTGGAAACGCCGAGGAAGGGGCAGATGCCGAGAAACTGCACGACGACGAAGTTATTAACGAATACCGCGACGACGATGATCGTGAAAAATGCCATAACTTAAACCTCCTTCGCCGTTTCGGTTTCCGCGGGGGAAACGTCTTTGATACGGTAGTTTTTGATTTTCTTTTTGGTGTGCAGGGTGTAGGAAACGAACCCGAACACCGCGATGAAAAGCGCATAGGTGAAGAACGCGCCCGCGCTCGAAGCGAAGAATTCGATTTTGAAATCCCACAGTTTCACGCCGAAGATGCTGCCCGCGCCGAGAATTTCGCGGAACGCGCCCATAATGGTGAGCGCAAGGGTGAAACCGATGCCCATGAACAGCCCGTCCGCCGCGGAGGCGAGAGGCCCGTTCTTGCTGGCGAAACTCTCCGCCCGCGCGAGGATGATGCAGTTCACCACGATGAGGGGGAGATACAGCCCCAGGCTCTCGTAGATGGAGGGCAGGAACTTATCGAGCACCAGCCGCACGATGGTGACGAAGGTCGCGATGATGAGCACGAACGCGGGGATGCGCACCTTGTCGGGAATGACGTTGCGTAAAAGCGAGATAAACACGTTCGAGCAGATGAGCACGAAAGTGACCGCCGCGCCCATGCCGATACCGTTCATCGCCAGCGTGGTGAGCGCGAGCGTGGGGCAGGTGCCGAGCACGAGTTTGAGCGTAGGGTTGGATGTGATCACGCCGTCCACGGCGATTTTCTTGAAATCCGTTTTCATGTCAGGTCCCCCCAATAATACAGGATGGCGGTATTCACGGCGTTGTTCATCGCGTTGGAAGAGCGCGTCGCGCCGGAAACGACCTGCGTGACGGCGGAAACGGGAATGGACTCGTCGTCGTAAGAAGTTCCCGTTTTGAACAGCGTGCCGTTTTCGAGCTGATCCCTCGTGAGCGAAGTATATTTTTGATAAAAGTCGCTGCCGAAAGAGGACATCAGCGTCTGCTTTTCGTTGGAATCCACCTGCACGTTCCGGATGGCGACGGGAACGTCCCCTTCAAAGCAGACGAGCACCCACATCGTAACCGTGCCGTTTTTATATCCGTTCAGTCCCGTGGTCTGCATCAGTTCGTAATATACGCCCTCGTCCGTGAAGGCATAGAGTTTTTCCACCCGCCCCATGGTGGTTTCCGCGCGTTCGTTATCGATTGTCAGCTCTTCGGCCTCCACGCTCTTGCCGTAAACGCTCTCCACCGCGCGGTTGAGCCGCTCTTCGGGGGTAACGTAAAGCACGTCGTTCAAAACGGCGAGCAGGCCGCACATGAGCACGGTGATGAGCACGAGGACGACAACGCATTTGAACCCTTCGGTTTTTAAGATGTTCTTTTTCATTGCTGCGCCTCCTTTTTCCGTTTCTGCCGCACGAACCCGAACGGGCGGTTGATCACGAATTTATCGATGAGCGGCACGAAAAGATTCATCAGCAAAATGGCGAAGGAAACGACTTCTATGCCCGTCGCGTGCCTGAGCACGGCGGTCACCGCGCCGAGGAGCACGTAGTAGATCGCGCAGCCCCACGTCGTGTTCGGGGAAGTCGTATAGTCGGTCGCCATAAAGATCGCGCCGAGAATCAGCCCGCCTCCGAGTACGGAGGGAAGGAAATAGTTGAAGTCGAATTTATTGAGCGCCACCGCCACAAGCCCGGTCACCGCGATGTAAATGACAGGCCATTTCCAGTCGATCACGCCGCGGATCACGAGATAAACGCCGCCGGCGATGAGGGCGATCTTGCACGTTTCGCCGATACAGCCCGCCACGTTGCCAAAAAGCAGGGAGAGGTTGTCCGGCATCTGCCCGCTCTCCAAAAGTCCGGTGAGCGAGGTCGCGCCCGTGAGCACTTCGCCCGTAAGGGGGGAAAGCCAGCCGCTCGTCATCGCCGAGCCGAAGGAGAGGAAGGCGAAGATCCTTCCCGTCGCGGCGGGGTTCACGAGGTTTTTGCCCGTGCCTCCGAAGATCATCTTCACCACGACGATCGCGAAGATCGCCGAGAGCACGGGAACGTACCACGGCACCTGGGGGCCGAGGCACATGGCGAGCAACAGCCCCGTCACGAGCGACGTGAAGTCGAATTCCGCGAGGATTTTTTTCAACGGCCGCCGCAGGATGAGCAGGTAAACGATTTCGGACGCGCAGGCGGTAACCGCCGAAAGCGCGATGATCATCAGCGCGCGCCACCCGAAGAACACGCACCCCGCGATACAGGCGGGCAGAAGGGCGATGCACACGTCCAGCATGATGCCGCGCGTCGTCCTTTTTCCCTTCACGTGGGGCGAGGACGAAAAATATTTCAGCTTTGTTTCTTCCATGTCCTCTTCTCCTATTTTTTCTCTTTGAGTTTTGCCTTGCAGAACACGATGCTCTGCACGAGCGCCCGCCGCGCGGGGCAGTTATAGGCGCAGCTGCCGCATTCGATGCAGTAGGGCGCGCCGTATTTCGCCGCCTTTTCGTAGTCGCCCGCCAGCGTGTACATTTCAATATACATCGGTTCGAGCCGCATGGGGCAGTTCTTCGCGCAGCGGCCGCAGTTGATGCAGTTCGTAGGCGCTTCGAGGTTTGCCTCCTTTTCCGTGAGGAAGAGCAACCCCGAATCGGTCTTTTTCGCGTATTGGCCGAGGTCGGTGAGCGCCTTTCCCATCATAGGACCGCCCGCCACGTATTTCACGGCGTTGCCCTTTTCGCCGCCGCAGAACGCCGCGATGTCGGCAAAAGGGGTGCCGATGGTCACCCGAAGGTTTTTCGGCTCGGCAATGCCTTCGCCGCTCACCGTCATCACGATTTCGGTCAGCGGCTTGTTTTTCTCCACCGCCTCGTAGGCGGCGAACAGCGTTTTGATGTTCTGCACGCAAACGCCGATATCGAAAGGCATTTTCCCAAGCGGGATCTTCCTGCCCGTGCAGCAGTAAACGAGGTGTTTCTCGCTGCCCACGGGGTACTGCTTTTTCAAGGGAACGACTTTGAGCCCCCGTTCGGAAAAGAGTTCGATGGCGTCCGGCTTGTTCTTCTCGATGCCCACGACCACATTGGTCACGTTGAGCGCGGCGGCGATATAGTTGATGCCCTTCACGATCTCGTCCGCGTGTTCGATCATCAGCCGGTAATCGCAGTTGAGATATGGCTCGCATTCCGCGCCGTTCACCACGAGGGTATCGAGGGGATTTTTCGGCGTGAGTTTCACCGCGGTGGGAAAGCCCGCGCCGCCGAGCCCAACGATGCCCGCCTCCCGCACGCGGTCGATAATGGATTTATCGTCGAAACTTTCGAGGTTGGGAAAGCGCGTTTCCTCGTTCCTGCCGTCGTTTTCGATGACGATGTACTTCTGTTTCAGTCCCATGGGGTTGGCGATTTCCTCGATGGCTTTCACCCTGCCGCATACGCCGGAAAATACGTTCGCGCTGATGGCGCCGCTCGCCTCCGCGACGAGCTGGCCCTTCACGACGGAATCTCCCGGCTGCA
>CALVZR010000081.1 GCA_944372565.1 uncultured Clostridia bacterium
GGCGGAAAATCCTCACCGTGGAACAGGTGGAAAAGGAACTTTCCTCCTATATCCTGCGCACCGCCGAACTGGAAAAACTGCTCAAGGCCCTTTCTTTGCGGCGCAAACCCGAAATCGAGGACCTCAACTTCTACAACAAGTGGACCAAAGAACTCGGATTCGGGCAGGACGCCGTGCTCGCCGCCGCGCGCAGTATGAAAAAGGGCAGTTTGAAAAAACTCGACGAATTTATCGGCGAACTCTACCACAGAAAGGTGTTTTCGGTTACCGAGATCGAGAGTTACTCCCGCAAAAAGAAGGAACTTTACGAACTTACATACAAACTCAACAAGGCGCTCGGACTGTATTACGAAACGGTGGACGCGGAGATCGACAACTACGTCGCGCCGTGGACGGGGTACGGATTCGACGAGGAAACCCTGCTTTTCATCGCGAACTACTGTTTCCGCAAGCGGAAAAACACCCTCGAACAGATGGACGACGTCCTCTCCTCCCTGCGCAAAAACGGCGTGATCAGCTACGAGAGCGTGGCGGAGTATTTCGTTTCGCTTTCCGAAGACGATAAGTTCCTTTCCGCCGTGCTGGAAACCGCGGGCGTTTCCCGCCGCCCCAATTCCTGGGACAGGGAGAATCTGAAACAGTGGCGGGCGTGGAATTTCAGCGAAGAGATGATTCTGGAAGCCGCCCGCCTCGCGGGAGGCAAGAACGCCCCCCTGCCCTATATGAATTCCGTGCTGGCAACCTGGAAACAGAAGGGCATTTACAGCAAAGAACTCATCGAAAGCGAACCCGTCCGCAGCGGCGACGGGCATTTCGCGGGCGAGAGGAAATACACGAAAGAACAGCTCGATTCTCTGATAGACGACATCGAGGACATCGAGTTTTAAGGGGAACTTATGGAAGAACGGGATCGGATGAAAGAATATTACGCCGCGCTCCGCGCCGAAGCGGAGATGAAGGCGGCGGAGAACACCGCGCGCGCGAGGGAAAACCAAACCTTCCGCAAAAACGACAACCGCCTTTCGGACATCGAGCGGGAACTCGCCTTTGCCGAAATCGCGGGAGAGAAAGGAAAACTCCGCGCGCTCGCGCGGGAAAAAGAAACGCTGCGGGCGGAAAACGAAAAGATCCTCGCCTCCATGGGGCTTACGATCGATCAGCTTTCCCCCGTTTATCGCTGCCCGAAATGCAAGGATACCGGCTTTATCGGCACAGCGCCGTGCGCGTGCTATCTCGAAGCCGCCGAAAAGGCGGGCGGTTCGATCGGCATCCCCCCCGAAACGCTCCCCGCGTTCGGCGAGGAGTTTGCAAAAGAAAAGGGCATTGCCGCGGCGTATCGGAAAACGCTTTCCTTTGCGGAAAAATTTCCGGACGTGAAGATCAGGAACATCAACTTCCTCGGCAGGACGGGCACGGGCAAAACACTGCTCGCCGGCAACGTGGCGGCGCGGGTGGCGAAACGGGGATTCAAGGTGATTTTCCTCTCCTCTTTCGAGATGAACAACGTGTTTTTGGAATATCATTCCTTTTTCGAGGAGGGGCGCACGCTGCCGATGAACGCGCTCATCGCCGCCGATCTTCTGGTGATAGACGACCTCGGCGCGGAACAGAACATCCGCAACGTAACGGTGCCCTATCTTTGCAACCTCTTAAGCGAACGCGGCATGCGCGGCCGCTCCACGTTAATTACGAGCAACCTTTCCCAGGAAGAACTTTTATCCCGCTATGCCGAACGGGTGTTCAGCCGCATTTTCGATAAGCGCCTGAGCACCACCCTTTCCCTCGGCGGCGGCGACGGGCGCCTGAAAAGATAAAAAGCCGGATATTTCTGACATATCAGAAGGAACAAAAGAGATATATGCCCCTTTAAGGTTAGGGATTATCATGATCAACAAGGCGGCGCGGAATTTTTCCGCGCCGCGTGTTTTTTTATTCCAGATCGTTAATGGCGAGGTTGATGTTCTGCATCTCCTCGTCCAGCTTATCGGTGATCTCCGCCGAGGCTTTGAGCCGCTGCTGCAGATCGTAGGACATCTTGCCGTCCTTTTTATAGCGCAGTTTGTGTTCCAGACTCGCCCAAAAATCCATCGCGATGGTGCGGATCTGAATTTCGACGGGCACCGTTTCCGTGGCGTTGGAAAAATACACGGGCACCGTGAGCACCAGATGATAGCTCCTGTATCCGTTTTCCTTGGGGTTGGCGATATAATCCTTTTCTTCCACCACGGAAAGATCGAGATGCCGTTTAAGTACGTCCGCGATGGTATATACGTCGTTTTTATAATTGCAGATGATGCGCATCCCCGCAACGTCTTTGAGGTTCCTGCGCACCGCCTCTATGCTGAGCGGCAGGTTTTTCCGCCTCAGTTTGCCCGCGATGCTCTTGGGCGTTTTGAGGCGGCTCTCCACCGAATGGATGGGATTGTAGCCGTGCGCCATGGAATATTCCCGCTGCAAAATTTCGAGTTTGGCGTTCATCACCTTCATCGCCGCTTCGTAAAGGAGGTTCATCCGCACGAACGCGTCGAGATTCTTCAGCGTTTCCTCGTCGTTAAGCAGATCCCTCAATCTCGTCTTCTGCTCTTCGTTTTCCATCCCTATTGCATCCTCTGCTGTTTGACTTTTTTATCCACCACGTGCCGCTTGGCGAGTTCGGCGATCACGTCCTGCACGGAAATGCCCGCCTGCACCATGAGCACGAGCACGTGATACGTTAAATCCGCGATCTCGAAAATCGTTTCTTCCTTATCTCCGCCCTTGCCCGCGATGATGACTTCCGTGCACTCCTCGCCGACTTTTTTTAAGATCTTGTCGATGCCCTGCTCGAACAGGTACGTGGTGTAGGAGCCTTCCTTTTTTTCGGTTTTGCGCCCCTTGATGAGATCATACAGCCCGTTCATTGAAAAGGCATTGAATTCGGGGTTTTCGTACACCCTGTCGTTGAAACAGCTCTCCGTGCCGAGGTGGCACGCGGGGCCCTCCTTGATGACTTCCACCGTGAGCGCGTCCCTGTCGCAGTCCGCGGTGACGGAAACGATGTGCTGCACGTTGCCCGAGGTTTCCCCCTTTCTCCAAAGCTGTTTCCTGCTGCGCGAATAAAAGCACGTTCTGCCCTCTTTGATGCTGACGGCAAGGCTCTCTTCGTTCATGTAAGCCACGGTAAGCACTTCTTTGGTGTAGTAATCCACCACGACGGCGGGAATCAGCCCGTCCGCGCCGAATTTCAGTTCTTCGATCTTTAACATATTCTCACTCCTATCTTGTTTTTATCGAGTTCCTTTTTCAAAGTTTTGATATCGATCTCGCCGAAATGGAACACCGAAGCGCCCAGCCCCGCGTCCGCATCGGTTTTCTGAAAGAGTTCGGTGAAATCCGAAATCTTTCCCGCGCCCCCGCTCGCGATCACGGGGATGCGCACCGCCGCGAGGACGGCGCGGAGCATTTCGAGATCGAAGCCCTTCTTCATTCCGTCGGTATCGATGCTGTTCACCACAAGCTCGCCCGCGCCGTGTTCGGCGCCGAAACGCGCCCATTTTACGGCGTCCATCCCCGTGGGAACCCTGCCGCCCTTGGCATATACCTCGAACTTTCCGCCCGAACGCTTTACGTCCATGGAAAGCACCACGCACTGATCGCCGTATCTTTTCGCCGCCGCCTCGATGAGAGCGGGATTTGCAATCGCCCCGCTGTTCACGCTCACTTTGTCCGCGCCGCATTTGAGCACGGTGTCGAAATCCTCCAAAGAGCCGATGCCGCCGCCCACGGTGAGCGGGATGAACACGCATTCCGCCACCCGCCGCAGCACGTCGGTGAACAGTTTTCTCCCCTCCGCGCTCGCCGTGATGTCGTAAAACACCAGTTCGTCCGCGCCGCTTTCGTTGTAAAAACGGGCGAGGGAAACGGGGTCGTTCACGTCTTTCAGCCCCCGGAAATTCGTTCCCTTCACAACCCTGCCGTCCTTCACGTCCAGACAGGGAATGATCCTCTTTGCACGCCTATTATTCCTCCGCCGCCGAAAGCGCCTCTTTTAAGGGAAGTTTCCCCTCGTACATCGCCTTGCCTACGATCGCGCCGTAAATGCCCAGGCGTTTGAGCGCGCGGATCTCTTCAACATATGTGATGCCGCCCGATGCCGTTATGTTCAGCCCCTCGATTCCGGCAAGTTTTCCGTAAATTTCCAGATTTGCGCCCGAAAGCATACCGTCTTTGGAAATATCGGTGTAAACGACGTATTTCACGCCGGCGTCCCGCAGTTTTTCGCAAAAGGAAAACGCGTCGGTTTTTGTCGTTTCCAGCCAGCCGCGCACGGCGACTTTTCCGTTCCTCGCGTCCACACCCACCGCAACGCTTTCGGGATATTTTTTCGCAAGCGCGCGCACGAGGGCAAAATTTTCCACCGCCGCCGTGCCTAAAATCACGCGCTGTACGCCCGCCGAAAGGTAGCGTTCCGCCGTTTCTTCGGTGCGGATGCCGCCCCCCGTTTCCACGAAAAGCCCGCTTTCCTTCGCGATTTTTCCGATGAGCGCGGCGTTTTCCGTTCTGCCGCTCTTCGCGCCGTCGAGATCGACGGCGTGCAGATATTTCGCGCCCGCCGCGGCGAACTCCGCCGCCGCCTCTTCAGGCCCGATTTCATATTGTTTCGCCCTGTTGTAATCGCCTTCCGCAAGGCGCACCACCTTGCCGCCGATGATGTCTATCGCGGGAAAGATATTCATTTTACCTCCGAAAACGCCTTCAAAATTTTCAGCCCCGCCGCGCCGCTCTTTTCGGGGTGGAACTGCGTGCCGAACACGTTTGCGCGGCGCACCGCCGCCGTAACCTTTCCGCCGTATTCCGCATACGCGACGAGCGAATCTTCGCACCCCGCCGCATAATAAGAATGCACGAAATACACGTAATCCCCCTCCCGGTTGTATTTGAAAAGCTCGTCTTTTTTTGTAAAGCGCAGGCTGTTCCAGCCCATATGCGGGATTTTAAGCGCCGGCGCGATTTCGCCGAGCGGGCGCACTTCGCCTTTCAAAAGCCCCAGCCCCCGCTTTTCGCCGTATTCAAAACTCCTTTCGAAGAGCAGCTGCATACCGAGGCAGATGCCGAGAACGGGTTTTCCCTTCTCCGCCTCCCGCACGAGCGCGGAAGAAAGCCCGCTCTTTTCCAGTTTATCCATCGCGTCGCCGAACGCGCCCACGCCCGGCAGGATGATCTTCCCGCTCTTTTTCAAAGCCGCCTCATCCGAAACGATTTTGCTTTCGTTGCCGAGAAATTTCAGCGAGCTCGCCAGCGAAAAGAGGTTGCCGACGCCGTAATCCACGATCGCGATCATAGCGTCCCCTTGCTGGACGGAACGCCGCCGCCCACGACCGCCGCCGCGCGGGAAAGCACGCGGGCGAACGCCTTGAACGTGCCCTCGATGATGTGGTGCGTGTTCTTCCCGTAAAGTTTTTTCATATGCAGGGTGATCTTCGCCTCCCGCACGAAAGCGGCGTAAAATTCTTCGGCGAGTTCGCTGTCGAACAGTCCCGCGCTCTTCGGTTTGTGCGTTTCGTCGCCGTCCAGCACCTTTGCGGCGGGCATTTCCACGTCGAAATTCAAATGCGCCCGCCCGCTGATATCCACGGCGCAGAGGATGAGCGTTTCATCCATAGGCAATATGATATCCGCATAACGCGCGATGCCCTTTTTCTCTCCCAGCGCCGCCGCGAACGCCTGCCCGAGCGCGATGCCCACGTCCTCCACGGTGTGGTGGAAATCCACTTCGGAATCCCCCTTGCAGCGCACCGTGAGCCCGAACCCGCCGTGCACCGCGAAAAGGTCGAGCATATGATTGAAAAATCCGCTGTCCGTGGCGATCTCCTTTCCGCCGCCGTCCAGGTTTAATTTTACGTAAATATCCGTTTCGTTGGTCTTTCTCGAAATTTCCTTTTCCCTCATTTTATTTCTCCTTCGATCCAATCGATCTCCGCAAGCAGGGCGCGCATATTTTCGGGCGTGCCGATGCTGATGCGCACAAAATCCGCGATGCGTTTATCGGAAAACCAGCGCACGAGCACGCCGCGCTCTTTGAGTTTTTCGTAAAGTTCCCTTCCCCCCGTCTTCGCGCTCTTCGCCAAAAGGAAGTTCGCCGAAGAGGGCAGCACGGTGAACGAGCGCCGTTTCAGTTCCTCCGCCGTAAATTCTCGGGTTTTTACGATTTTTTCCGTGCAGTCCGAAAAATACGAGGTATCCTCCATCGCCGCCGTTGCGAGTAAGGCGCTCAGGCGGTTCACGTTATACGGGTTGAAGGAATATTTCACCCGTTCCAGATCGCCGATCAGCGCGGCGTTTCCCAGGGCGAACCCCACGCGTGCGCCCGCCAGCGAGCGCGATTTTGAAAAGGTTTGCACGACGAGCAGGTTTTCGTATTTTCCGACGAGCGACGCCGCGCTCTCCCCGCCGAAATCGATATACGCCTCGTCCGCCAGCACCACGCTGTCCGCGTTGTTTTTCACGATGTTCTCCACGTCCGCGAGGGGCAGAAATATGCCCGTCTGCGCGTTGGGGTTGGCAAACACCACGAGTTTTTTCTTTCCGAAATAGTCGCGGGCGTTTAAGGTGAAATCCTCCTTTAAGGGGATCTCCTCCGCCGCCGTGCCCGTCAGCGCGGCGAACACCTTGTAAAAGCCGTAGGTAACGTCCGGAAAACAGGCGCCGTTCTGCCCGAACGCGCGGAAAGCGAACGCCAGAAGTTCGTCCGAACCGTTGCCCACCGCCACGTTTTCGCGTTTCAAACGGTAATGTTTCGCGATGGCGTCCAGCAGGGCGGCGC
>CALVZR010000082.1 GCA_944372565.1 uncultured Clostridia bacterium
GTCGATGGAAGAGCGGATGATATCTTCGTTGATGCCCGCGCCCCAATAAAACTTGCCGTCCTTTTCGATCCCGACAAAGGAAAGAGCCTTGGAATCGGATTTTTCGCTCAGAGCGTGCTGTTCGTAAGTTGTCAGAACGAATTCGGCGCCGAAATATTTTTTGAGTGCGTTCGTGACGGCGTCCAGCCTGCCGTTGCCCTCCGCCGTGACGACGGCGCTTTTGCCCTTTTCCGCAACCGTTACGGAGGCGGAGATCCCCTCCTCCAGTTGTCTGAAATGGCATTCGGGTATGTCAAATTTTTCGCGGTTGTTCACGAAACGGTCGATAAATACACGGTAAACCTCGTCGGGTTTGAGTTCCTTATGCGTCCTGTCGGAAACGCTTTTTGCGGCATAACCCATCGCCTCTTTGAATTTTGCGGGCAGGTTCAGCCCGTAATTTTCCTGCAGGATATAGCCGACGCCCCCTTTGCCGGACTGGCTGTTGATGCGGATGACGTCCGTCTGATATTCTCTGCCAACGTCTTTCGGATCGATGGGAAGATAGGGCACGTTCCAATGGGGCATTTCGTGCTCTTTGCGCCACTGCATGCCCTTGGCGATCGCGTCCTGATGAGAACCCGAAAAAGCCGCGAACACGAGCGAACCCGCGTAAGGCTGACGGGGCGAAACGCTCATTTGGGTATATTCCGTATATTTTTCGCAGATCTCCGGCATAAAGGAAAAATCCAACTGCGAATCCACGCCCTGCGAAAACATATTCATGGCGATCGTGACGATATCGGCGTTGCCCGTGCGCTCTCCGTTGCCGAACAGCGTGCCTTCCACCCTGTCCGCACCGGCCAAAAGCCCCATTTCCGTCGCGGCGACACCGCAGCCGCGGTCATTGTGCGGGTGCAAGCTGAGCATCACGTTCTTGCGGTATTTGAGATTTTTGGAAATGTATTCGATCTGCTGCGCGAAGACGTGCGGCATCGCGTTTTCTACCGTGGCGGGGATGTTGATGACCGCCTTTCTGTCCGCCGTAGGCTGCCACATGTCGAGCACGGCGTTGCAAACTTCCAGCGCGTATTCCGGCTCGGTGCCCGTAAAACTTTCGGGGCTGTATTCGAAGCGGTATTTTGCGCCCTCTTCATCGGTGAGTTGTTTCAGAAGTTTTGCGCCGTCTACCGCAATTTTCAGAATCTGCGCCTTGTCCTTTTTGAAGACCTGCTCGCGCTGCGCCACAGACGTGGAATTATAGACGTGCACAATGACGTTTTTCGCACCCTTGATCGCCTCGAACGTCTTGCGGATGATGTGCTCGCGCGCCTGCGTGAGCACCTGCACCGTCACGTCGTCCGGAATCAGGTCGTTTTCGATCAGCGTGCGCAAAAACGTGTATTCCGTTTCGCTCGCCGCGGGGAAGCCCACTTCGATCTCCTTAAAGCCGATCTTTAAGAGAAGTTTGAAAAACTCCACCTTCTGCGCAAGGCTCATCGGCTCGATCAGAGCCTGATTTCCGTCGCGAAGATCGACGCTGCACCACACGGGCGCATGGTCGACGGCATCTTTTTCCGCCCAGTCCATACAGCGGACGGGAGGCATAAAATATTGTTTTGTGTACTTTCCGAAATTTTTCATGATTCTGTCCTCTCCCATATTACGGATTGCGGCGGACGCCGCGCCCTTCCGCGCAATTTGCGGAAGAAAATAAAAAACCCGATTTCCTCTTCAAGAAGACGAAATCGGGTTCGCGGTACCACTCCTTTTCGCGCAGACGAACCTGCGCGCACTCATAAAGATACTTGCCTTTGCCGGCGCATATCCTTCTCTTTTAACGGCGAGCACCCGTTTTACCCTACTTTGCTTTCGGATAAACCGCTCGGCGGCGAGTTCGCCCGAAATCTTCGACCGCCTCACACCGACCGACGGTTCTCTGTGTACCTGAAATTCGGGGTACTGTTCCGCTTCACAGCGTTTAACATATGTATGTTATAATATATAATAGCACAAACTTTTCCGTTTGTAAAGTGTTTTTGCTTATAATTTTACGAAATATTATCCCACGATGACCGTGCCTGTAGAGGAATCGAAACGCCAATTTTTATTCAACCATTCACCGTTTTCCAGCACATAACTTCCGTTCGCCCAACTATCACTTGTTTTGTAATAGGAGGCCGTACCTTCCGAACAAGTTACGCGAACATCCGTATAAATTTTTTCTGCATTGACTCCCTGTTCCGGAACGGTCAGCCCGTTTTCCGCAAAGTACGCAATTACCTCGTCGCACAATTGTTTCCCTTGAGAATCCTCTCCCGGTGAAACATGCTCAAAATCAAAGGACAACGTGATAATATTTTTCAGCATTGTCATCTTGCCGTTCAATGACAATAGTTCCCCTTCGCCGTTGCGTGCTATAGAGATATTCAACGAACCGAGATCGGTATTGTTCGCAAGTGCCGCCAAATTCAAATTTAACGAATAAACATTGTCTGAATAGGTATATCCGTTCACCATCTCGCCGATATCATACGAAGACTCGCCAGAGCCCAATGAAGTATCTTCAAAACCGGGGATCACTCCCTGAACGGTATCGGACAAATTAAGAACGAAGTAAAGTTGCTCCATAAGCGATTGCATTCCTTCTTGG
>CALVZR010000083.1 GCA_944372565.1 uncultured Clostridia bacterium
CCCAGCGAGGCGTTCATCACGATTCTGAAAACGGACGAAGATTAAAAGATGACGGAAGGATTTTTCGGAAAAGTTTACGAAGCGGTGAAGCGCATCCCGGAAGGGAAGGTCGCCACCTACGGGCAGATCGCCGCGATGTGCGGCAATCCGAGCTGTTCGCGCATCGTGGGGTGCGCGCTGCACGTCAATCCGGAGCCGGGCGTCGTGCCCTGCCACCGTGTGGTCAACCGGGAAGGCAGGCTGGCGCCGGCGTTCGCCTTCGGCGGGAGCGGGGCGCAGCGGGCGCTGCTCGAAAAGGAGGGCGTTGCCGTCCGTGAGGACGACACCGTCGATCTGTCTATTTACCTTTGGAGGGAATAATGGCGGGGATTTACGTTCACATACCGTTCTGCCTGCAAAAATGCACCTATTGCGATTTCGCGTCTTTTCCCCGCGAGTTGGGAAGGCAGGAATCGTATTTCGCCTGTTTATACCGCGAAATGAAGGGCAGGGGAGAACAGCTCAAAGATTATTTTTTCGATACCGTCTATTTCGGCGGGGGCACGCCCTCCGTCGTAAAGCCCGAATACATCGAGGGCGCGATCAGACAGCTGAAAAGCTGTTTCGACATTTCCCCCGCGGCGGAGATCACGCTGGAAGTCAATCCTGCCACCATAGACGGGGAAAAATACGCCGTTTATAAGCGCGCGGGCGTCAACCGTTACAGCATCGGTTTGCAGACGGGGTACGACGGCGAGCTCAGACGGCTGGGGCGGGTGCACACGGCAAAGGACTTTCTGCTCGCCTGTTCGCTTTTAAAAGAAGAGCGCAAGAGCGCGGATATCCTCATCGGCCTGCACGACCAGACGGAAGAACAGCTGAAAAAGACCATAGATCTCGCCATCGCGGGCGGCGTGGAGCATATTTCCATGTACGCGCTTACGCCCGAACCGGGCACGCCGATCTACACCGATTATTTAAACGGCGAACTGCCGGACGGGGACGAGGTTGCCGACCTTTACGACGCAGGCAGAGCGTACCTCAAAGAGAAGGGATTTTTGCGCTATGAAGTTTCCAATTTCGCAAAAGAGGGCTGCGAATCCCGCCACAACTATAATTATTGGAAATGGGGGGAATATATCGGGTTCGGGGTTTCGGCAAGCTCCTTTATCGGGACTCGGCGTTTCACGAACGCCTTCACGATCGGGGAATATATCGACGCCGTCATTCTGAACAGGTTTCCCGAAATTTCTTCGGAAGAGATCGGGAAAGAGGACGCGAAGTTCGAAACGATTATGCTCGCCCTGCGCACCGAACGGGGGCTGAACGTGAACGAATTCAACGTGAAAACGGGGGGCGATTTTTTCAAAGAATACGCCGCCGCGCTGAAATCGCAGGAAAAATTCCTCGCCGTTTCGCCCGACACGGTGCGCATCCGCGAAGAATATATGTACGTGCAGAACCACATTATTCTGGCTTTTATGAAGGAAGACGGGGAAGGCGCATAGGCAAAAATAACGCCGCCAAAACGATAATTTCCGCGTAAAAACGACAAAATACCAAACGAACGGACCGCTTTTTAAGTGTTACAATCTCCTTATCCCGCCGGAAGAAAACGGCGGGCGGGGTGAAAGGTGTGGCGGTCTATATCGAATACGTTCTTTTAGACAATATCATCATCGATTATTTGCTGCTGAAATACACTTTTAAACTCCTCGGAGGGGAAAGCGGATTTTGGCGGCTTTTCTTTTGCGCTTGTACGGGCGCGGCGTTCGCCGCGCTCCTGCCGCTCGTTTCCCTGCCGCTCTGGGCTTCCCTCCCGATCAAGGCGCTTTTCGCCGCGGGGCTGGTGTGGGCGGCGGGAAAGTTCAGAACGAAGAGAAGCTATTTTCTCTCCCTCGCCGTGTTCCATCTCTATACCTTCCTGCTCGGCGGCTCGGTTACGGGCATATTCAACCTTTTTTCTCTGCCGCTCGACAGGGAGTATTCCGTCGGGCTGGTCATTCTGGCGGCGTATCTGCTCATCTAACTGATGCATAAGGGCGTGCGGCTGCTCTATCGGCGGAAAAACGTGTTCGCCTATGTCAGCGACTGCGAGATCTCCTTCCGCGGGCGCACGGTGCGCGCAAAGGGCTTTCTCGATACGGGCAACCGCCTTTACGATCGGGAAACGGAGGCGCCCGTCGTCATCTGCAGCAAGAGCGTGGCGTTCGAGCTGAGCGACAACCTCCGCGTGAAACTGGGCGGAAAGCCGCTCAAAATCGCCACGGCGGCGGGCACGGACGAAATTACGGTTTTTAAAATCGACTCGCTGAAGATATATCGGGGGGACAAGGCGAATATATTTAATAACGTACTGCTGGGCGTTGCGAAAACGGCTTTCCGCGACGGCGGCTACGATCTGATCCTGCACAGCGAAATGATAGGAGGAACACCATGTTAAGCGGCTTGCTTGCAAAACTGAAAAGCCTTTTGGGCGAACTGGATTTAAGCGAAAATATTCTGTATTACATCGGCACGAACGAGGCTTTGCCCTCGCCGCTCGAACAGGAGGAGGAAAACAGCCTTGTCGAGCGGATGAATACGGGGGACGAGAGCGTGAAAGGGGAGCTCATCGAGCACAATCTGCGCCTCGTGGTGTATATCGCGCGCCGCTTCGACAATTCGGGCGTCGATCTGGACGATCTCATTTCGGTGGGGACCATCGGGCTGATCAAGGCGGTGAATTCCTTCAATTCGGATAAAAACATCAAACTCGCCACCTACGCTTCCCGCTGTATCGAAAACGAAATTCTGATGCACCTGAGAAAGACGGTGCGCTTAAAGAGCGAAGTTTCCTTCGACGAGCCGCTCAATACCGACTGGGAGGGGAACGAACTGCTCCTTTCCGACATTATGGGCACGGATTCCGACGTGGTGTACAAGAAAATAGAGAGCGGCGTGGAAAACGAACTCTTAAAAGAGGCGCTCCTCAAACTCAACAGCCGCGAGCGGGAAATTATGTGCCTGCGCTACGGGCTGGACGGCGAGAACGAAAAGACGCAGAAAGAAGTCGCGGATATGCTCGGCATTTCCCAAAGCTATATTTCGCGGCTGGAAAAGAAGATCATCGGCAGGCTCAAAAAGGAGTTTGCCAAGATGGTTTAGCGCGGCGCGTTTTTTACGCCCGCAAAGCCGCTGCAAAGTCCGCGCACGCCGTGCCCGCCTTCGCCCGCCGCGCCGCATAAAAGCGGCGGGCGCGTTCCGCCCCGTTCCCTTCAAAAATTTTTGGTATAAAAAGGAAAATATTGCGGATAATCTTTGTTAAGCCCCTTTTAGCCGCTACATAGCGCTTTTGCGCGAAGGAGGCGATATGAAAGGCAAAGTGGTTATCTGCGGCGTGAACACGTCGGTTCTGCCCCTTCTCAAAGAGGAGGAAAGCGCCGCGCTCATGCGGGCGATCAAGGCGGGCGATACCCGCGCGCGGGAGGAGTTCATCATCGGAAACATCCGCCTCGTGCTCTCGGTCATCAAGCGGTTCTGGGCGAAGCGGGCAAATTCGGACGACATCTTTCAGGCGGGCTGTATCGGCCTGATCAAGTCCATCGATCATTTCGACCCCGCTGTGGGCGTGAAATTTTCCACCTACGCCGTGCCGATGATCATCGGTGAAATCAAGCGGTATCTGCGCGACGTGAATTCCCTGCGCATTTCGCGGAGCATCCGCGACACCGCCTATCGGGTGATCAAAACGCGGGGCGAGATCGAAAAGGACGACGAGGAGGCCACGCTCGAAAAGATCGCCGAGCGCATGCAGGTTGCGGTTTCGGACGTATCCTACGCGCTGGACGCCATTTCCGACCCCGTTTCGCTGTACGATCCCGTGTTCAACAAGGAAGGCGACACGCTGATGATTATGGACCAGCTCGGCGACGAAAAGAATACGGACGAGCACTGGACGGAGCACGTGGCGCTGGAAACGGCGATGTCCCGCCTGGGGGACAGGGAAAAGCGCATTCTGCGCCTCCGCTATTACGAAGGCAAAACGCAGACGGAAATTTCCGAAGAAGTGGGCATTTCGCAGGCGCAGGTTTCCCGGTTGGAAAAAACGGCGCTCAAAGCCATCAAAACGGGCATCGAATAAGCAAACCGCCCTGCGCCGAATCGGCGCGGGGCGGTTTTGCCTTCGGGGTATCAAATTCCGGCAAACAGATAAATTCATATTTTTTCCGCCCGCCGCATAGAGTGAATTATGGAAATTTCTTACAGCGAACTCCGCGAGCGCGACGTGATCAATATTTCAGACGGCAGAAGCCTCGGCAGGGTGTGCGATCTGGTGATGACGTATCCCGAAGGGATCGTGTGCGGCATCGTCGTTCCCGGCAGGAAAAGGGGTTTCCCTTGGTTCTTTCCCTGCCGCAACGAGATTTTTATCGATTTTGAACAGATCCGCCAGATCGGGAAGGACGTGATCATCGTCGATCTGCATATGACGGAAAAACTGCGCCCTTCCAAGGACTGCCATCGGATCCGACCGCCAAGAGGTTCGGGGCGGGAGGAAAACAAATCTCCGCGCATCGACACGCAAGATTATGAATAAAATTATAAATATACCGCAATTTTTGCATATTAAAGCAATATTATGCGAATATTTATGAATATATAAACGAATTGCTTGACTTGCCCGAAGGAAAGTGCTACAATTGCCGAAGAGGTGAAAAGTTATGGAAACGATGTGGGCAGGCAGGTTTGAAAAGCCGATTTCCGAACTGACAAACGATTTCAACGCGTCGATTTTAATCGACGGCAGAATGTTTGAAGAGGATATCCGCGGCAGTATGGCGCACGCGGCGATGCTGGGCGCGCAGGGGATCATCGCGAAAGAAGAGGCGGACAAGCTGATCGGCGGGCTGGAAGGAATTTTAAGCGACATGAAGAGCGGCGCGCTCCAGATCGATGAAAGCGCGGAAGATATCCATATGTTCGTGGAAGCGGAACTGACCAAAAGGTTAGGGGAAACGGGCAAAAGACTGCATACGGCCAGGAGCAGGAACGACCAGGTTGCGCTGGATAACCGCCTTTACGTTAAAAAGGAAATCGCCGCGGTCAAGGACAAACTGCAAACGCTGCTTTCCGTGCTCAAAGAGATGGCGAAAGACAACGTGGAAACGGTGATGCCCGGCTATACGCACCTGCAACGGGCGCAGCCCGTCACGTTCGCGCATCATCTGCTCGCGTATGCTGCGATGTTTATGCGGGACTGCGACCGGCTGGACGACGTGTATAAGCGCGCGGACGTTCTGCCGCTCGGTTCGTGCGCGCTTGCGGGCACGACGCACCCCATAGACCGTTTTGCGGTGGCAGAATCGCTTGGGTTTTCGGAAGTGTGTTTCAACAGTATGGACGGCGTTTCCGACCGCGATTTTATGCTGGAATTCGCCGCCGCGCTGAGCATCGCGATGATGCACCTCTCGCGTTTGAGCGAAGAGGTCGTTCTGTGGTGCAGCTGGGAATTCAAATTTCTCGAACTCGACGACGCTTTCGCCACGGGGTCGAGCATTATGCCGCAGAAAAAGAACCCGGATATTTCCGAACTCGTGCGCGGCAAAACGGGGAGGGTGTACGGAAACCTCGTCGCCCTGCTCACGATGATGAAGGGGCTGCCGCTCGCCTATAACAAGGACATGCAGGAGGATAAGGAAAACCTCTTCGATTCGGTGGATACCGTAAAAACCTGCCTCGCCATCACGGCGGAAATGCTGCGCACGGCAACCGTGCTCAAAGACAATATGCTCGCGGCGGGGAAGAAGGGATTCATCAACGCGACGGACGTTGCCGATTATCTCGTGAAGAAGGGAGAGGCGTTCCGCTCCGCATATAAAATTACGGGGCAGCTCGTGGCGGAAGCCATCGCGAAAAACGCCACGCTCGAAGAGCTGCCGCTTAAAGAATATCAAAAATATTCCCCGCTTTTCAAAGAGGATATTTACGGCGCGATCGATCTGAAAAACTGCGTGGAAAAGCGCACTTCTTTCGGCGGTCCCGCCAAAGATTCCGTATTGGCGCAAATCGAAAGGGTAGAGGAGTTCCTGAAAGGAAAAAAATAGGCCGCGGCGAAATTCTTCCTTGCGATTTCGGATTTTGTCGTTTAACAGAATAATACGATAAATCGCAAGTAAAATACTTATGATTTTATATATAATTCTATTTCATAAAAAGTCAAATCGGCCTGTCGGAAACATATTTTCCGGCAGGTTTTTTAAAAAGCAACAGCCCCCGCTTTTGCGGGGGCTGTTATGTTTTCTTCGGTTGAATTCAGGCGTTCTTTTCAAAAAAATCCGCGTTTTTGATTTCGATCGTTTCGGGGAGTTTTTCCTCCACGTAAAACCAGTTTTCTTCGCCCAACGTGCCGTTGCAGATCTTGGAAACGTCGCTCTTCACATAGGTGCCTTTGGAGGTGGCGAGAATGTTTCCCTCTTCGTCTTCGATGAACCCTTCCGCAATGTAAACGCGCGAAGTATCTTTCGTGATCTTTCCCACGCAGATCACGGGTTTATCGAGCGGCACCGGCTTTTTGAACCGCACCGAAAGCTCTCCCGTAACCGCCCAGATATCGGGCTTGCCGATCTGCACCGCGCGCCCCAGCGTTTCGTCGAGCAGGGCGGAGATCATCCCGCCGTGCATGCGGTTGGGGTAGCTCTGGTGAATGTCTTTCGGCGTGGTCACGCCCGCGATCATGCCGCCTTCCAGCTCGTAGAAAACGCTTTTCAAAGAGGCGTCGTTGTCCACGCCGCAAACGATGCACATATCGGAATTGTTCTGTTTTTTCAGCACTTTGCATTTCATGTCCGTTATTTTTTGCTCCTTTTTTGGTTTTGTCAAAAACCGGTTTCTTCCGATTATCGGGTGAAATTGGTCTTTATTTTCTTTTCCGCAGGGGGCATTTTTACCTTGCTTTCCGCGATCGTGCGGATAAGGTACGCCATATTTCTGCCGAGGATGCGCATGGTCTGCAATCCTTCCAGATCTTTTTCCACCTCGTCGGGCGTGTTGCCGTGCACTTCGTTCCAGTAGTTGGAACCCGCAACGAACATATTGGAAATAAAGAGGTACTTGTTGAGCTCGTCGAACGTGGCGGTATTGCCCGCCCTGCGCGCGGTAACCACCGCCGCGCCGACTTTGTGTTCGAAAACCGAGCGGTCCGCGCAGAACAGCCTGTCCAGAAAGGAAATGAGCGTGCCGTTTGCGGACGCGAAGTAAACGGGGCTGCCGATCACGATGCCGTTGCAGGATTTCATTTTTTCGAGGGCTTCGTTCACGGAATCGTCCGTAACGCACTGGTGCAGGGATTTGCAGCCGTTGCACGCGAAACAGCCGTGCGCCACGCGTTCTCCCACGCCGATATCCATGATTTCGGAATCCACGCCGCATTCTTTCAAGGCGGACGCCACTTCTTTCAGCGCGCGTTTGGTGCAGCCGTTTTCGTGCGGACTGCCGTTGATCATCAGAACCTTCATATTTTACCCTCCCTGTAAACAAAAATATTGCGGGGCGGCAAACGGCATCACCCGCAGGGGAACCTTTCCGCCGCGCTTTTTTTCAGTTTACTATAAACGGAAAAAAATGTCAATTGCCCCGAAAAAACACGCGGCGAATGCGGCTGTCGGATAGGGGGCGCCGCTCGCGGAATATCAAATATATTCCCCGCTTTTTAAGGAATACTTCCAGAGAAACTGCAATTCTTCTTTGCATTCTTCCTCGCCGTAAACGCCTGCGTTGATTTCCGTCAGCACGGCGTTTTGCCGCAGATAAAAGCCGTAAGCCGCCAGGTTATTGTTCTGACTTTCGATTTTCATCTCTTTCAGTCCTTCCGCCCGCGCCCGTTCTGCCGCCGCGCGGAAAAGCGCCGTTCCGACGCCCTGCCTGCGGAATTTTTCATCCACCCGCAGATCCCACAGAACGCAAAGATCGTTTCTGCCTTCGAGCATACGGATTCCTTCCGTGCGCCAGATCAGAAAGGCGCCGCCCGCGGGAGCGCCGCCGGTTTCCGCCAGGAAAAACGCGCGGTTTTTCTGCCCGAAAATTTTGGCGTCCCGCCGTGCGGAAAAATATTTTCCGAGATCTTTTTGGCAGGGCGGCAGGGCGCGCTCGCCGAAACGGAACGGGGGAGAAAGCCTTTCGGGCACGAGTTCGCTTTTTATGTTTACGATCATCGGAATGCCGTCGTAAAGAAAAAGTTCGCTTTCTTTGAGTTCGCGGACAAAAACGCCGTTTTCTTTGCGCGTTTCCGCGCGGGAAAGATCATTCATATTTCCCTTCGTACATAGGATAGCGGGTTTTGTCCGCTTCCGTGATGTTCCGCAGCACGCAGCAGGGAACGCCCGCCGCCACGACGTTTGCGGGAATATCTCTGGTCACCACGCTGCCCGCGCCGATCACCGCGTTGTCCCCGATCGTCACGCCCGCAAGCACGATGGCGCCCGTACCTATCCACACGTTGTTGCCCACGCGGATGGGCTTTGCGATTTCCAGCCCGCGCTTGCGCTGTTCGGGGTCGGTGGGGTGTTCCGCGGTGGTGAAACTGCAATTCGTGGCGATGAATACGTTATCGCCGAAGGTGACCTTCACGCCGTCCTGAATGAGCAGGTTGTGGTTGGAGT
>CALVZR010000084.1 GCA_944372565.1 uncultured Clostridia bacterium
TGTAGTTTTCAAACAGCGTGGGGATGAGCGCCTCCGCCATCACGTAGCGCACGCCGTCCGCCTCGATTTCCGCGTAGTTTTCCGCGGGATTCATACAGAGAGCGACGTTGGAGGGCAGCGTCCAGGGCGTGGTCGTCCACGCGAGGAAATATTTATCCTCGTTTTTCGCCTTGAACCGCACGAAAACGGACTTTTCCTTCACGTCCTTATACCCTTGCGCCACTTCGTGGCTGGAAAGCGCGGTGCCGCAGCGCGGGCAGTAGGGCACGATTTTATATCCCTTGTACAAAAGCCCCTTTTCGGCGATCTGTTTGAGCGCCCACCATTCGCTTTCGATATAGTTGTCTTCATACGTGACGTACGGGTGCTCCATATCCGCCCAGAACGCCACGCGGTCGCTCATCCTTTCCCATTCGCCCTTGTATTTCCAAACGCTTTCCTTGCATTTTTCGATAAAGGGCTCTATGCCGTATTTTTCGATTTCCTGCTTGCCGTCGATGCCGAGCAAGCGCTCCACTTCCAGCTCCACGGGAAGCCCGTGCGTATCCCACCCCGCCTTGCGGAGGACGTGATAGCCCTTCATCGAGCGGTAGCGCGGGATGATGTCCTTGATGGCGCGCGTGAGGATATGCCCGATGTGCGGCTTGCCGTTGGCCGTAGGCGGCCCGTCGTAAAAGGTGAATTCTTCCTTCCCCTCGTTCTGCGCGCGGCTCTTTTCCGCGATGCCGTTCTCTTTCCAGAATCCGAGAACTTCCTTCTCCTCTTTCACGAAATCGAGAGATGTATCTACTTTTTTATACATTTTACTCTTCTTCGTCCTCCTTGTTATCTTCCGACAATTCTAAAATCCGCACTTTCTTTTTCAGCGGTTTCACACTCATTTTCCCGCTTCCCTTCGCCCGCGGTAAAAAAACAGCCCTGTCCCCCGAAAGAGACGGGCTTACCCGCGGTACCACTCTTTTTTGCGAAAATCGCACACTCTGCCCCTTAACGCGGGAAACGCGCGCGGTTACTTTACTTTCTCCGCGCGGGCTCGAAGGGGATATTTCTGCGGGAGCTGCTGCCGCCTTTCACCGCCGCGGCTCGCTGGGAGCGCCGATCCGCAAAAACCTGTCCTTGTCCTCGCCTTTGTTATCTTTACGGGAAAATTATACATAATTTGCGGAAGAATGTCAAAGTATTTGCGAAATTTTTTTGTAAATCCCTTGCAAATTGAAAAGATTTCGGGTACAATAGGTATGCTGTGCTAGGCGGGGAGCCAGTGGTGCCCTGAACCCGCAATCCGCTACAGCGGGGCCGAATGTCCCCCTCGGCTTGCATTGTGCGAGGCTGCGGCGGGTAAGGAATGATGATATCAAGGTCTTATGCAACGGACTGCCGTGAACCGTGTCAGGATAGGGATATAGCAGCACTAAGCGGTGAGGTTCGTGTGCCATGAGGGAGCTTTGAAGGAGTACCCTGCCCGTTTTCACGCTCGGGCTTTGCCTGTCAACGGGGAATGCACAGTATTTTTGAATAAAACCAGCCGTCTTTCAGACGGCTGTTTTGATTTAAGTGGTGAATTATTATACTATTAAGTGCAACAGTTGGGGAAAAAAAGGAGTTCATGCAAATCTGTGGTAAAATAGAGTTGCAAAACCAAAATTTACTACAAAGGAGATCTGTATGAACTACCGCCATTTTACCATAGAAGAGCGCTGTTGTTTACGAGAATACTATGTAAAAGGAAAAAGTTATCGGGAAATCGCAAGGCTTTTGGGCAGACTGCGGCAGCATAGTATTTTGCGAACGTTTTTAAAACCAAGTATCTTTTTTTTCATCTCCCTGACTCCTGCGGGATTCCAATTTCAGCGGAAAAACACCTTCTTTTCTGTATTTTTGCGGCGTGGAACCGACCACTTCGGAAAAAACCTTGATAAAATAGCTCTGCGAACTGAAAGACAGCGTGTTCGCAATCTCTATACAGGGCATATTGGTCGTTTTGAGCAGTACGCACGCCTCCTTTATCCTTTCTCTTTGGATAAATTCGGTGAATTTCAGCCCCGTTTCCTTCAAAAAACTCCTGGAAAGATATTTCGGATTGATCTTTACGTATTCGCTCACCTCTTCGAGCGTGACGGGATAATGCAGATGCGCGCGGATGTATTTGATGGCGCGCTGCGTGCGGGGCGAGCAGCCCCCCATCGCTTCCATTTTGCACTCCGCAACCTTTTCGCAGAACGTGCGGATGGCGTGCCGCGCGATCTCTTCGAGTTCCTGCGGGGTTTTATGGTTGTCTATCCTCTGCAGATACAGATCGCTCAAAGAAAACGCCGTGTCGATATCCAGCCCGCCGTCCACCGCGGCGCGCGTGGCGATCGTTACGAGCGCGACGACTTCGTATTCAAACTGCCGTTTCGTCCGCGCGGCGAGAGGCGCGCGCATCCTGTTGTTGTAGTAGCGGATCCTTCCCTGTTCGTCCAGAATCCTGGAAAGGTCGCCGTCGCGGACGGCGGCGATCAGCATCCGTTCGCTCTCCATCGTGTAGAGCGAAACGAGTTCTTCCTCGCGGATATCGAAAAGCGCTTTGCCGAGCGCGGTATCCATCATGTCTTCCCGCCGCGCGCTCACCGCCTTGTCCGCAAGTTCCTTCGCGTCGAAAATACTGCCGAGCAGCAATGCCGCCGCGGACTGTTTTCGCTGAAACGTTTGACGATGGCGTTCGCAATGATGAGCAGCACAAAGCCGACCACCGAAATGAACAAACTGATCGCCGTGGTATAACTCAGCCGCCCCTGCTCGATACCGATACGGTAAACGTATGTGGAGAGGATATCCCCCACCTCGTAGGTCGGGATGGAATAGAGCAGGTAGATCTTTTCAAAGTTATAATTGAGGATGCCCGCTATCTTAAGCAGCAGGAAGATCATGATGGTGGACATGATGGACGGCAGCGTGATGCGGAAAAGTTTTGCCGCCTTGCCCGCGCCGTCGATATCCGCCGCCTCGTAAAACGTCTTGTCTATGGCGCACAGCGCGGCGATATATACGATGCTGCCGTAGCCCGTGCTCTGCCACACGTTGGAAACGATCACGATCCCGCGGAAAAAGCGGGTATCTCCCAGAATGCCCGTATTTTCGGATACCAGCCCGAGTTTTTGGAACATCACGCCGAACAAACCGCTTTCCGAAGTGAAATCGCGCACGAGGCCGCACACGACCACCATGGAGATGAAATAAGGCATATAGACCATGGTCTGCGCCACCCGACGGTAGGGTTTCACCTGGATGTAGTTCATCAAAAGCGCCAGAATGACGGGGGCGGGAAACACGATGAGGATATCGAGCAGGCTGAAAATCAGCGTGTTGCGGATCAGCCGCCCGAAATACGGATCGGCAAAAAAGGTTTTGAAATGATAGAAAATATCCGTAACGCCCTCGAGATTGGTCGCCCACGGGCTGCCGAAAATGCCCTGCGTGGTTTTATAGTCCTTAAACGCCGCGATCAGCCCCACCATGGGGAAATAGGAAAAGACGATAAAGAACACCACTACGGGCAGGATCATGATATACAGGGCGTAATTGCGGCTGAAATCGGTTTTCAGCCGCACGCCAAAAGTTTTGTTATGCGCGGACGGAGCAGCCGCCCCGCCCGCTTTCATTACCCGGCTTTTTTTCATGTTCAGCCCTCTTTTCGGGAAAAGATCATCTTTCGAGGAATCTCGCGTACGCCGCCGCGTAAACCTCCACCAGATCGCTCACGTGATAGGTGGTGTTCATCGTGTTCACGAACTGTTCGAAAGTCTGGTTGTTCGCGCCCGAACCCGTGGTGATATACGAAACGATGAATTCGTCCCTGTATGTGGACGCGTTGAGTTCGTATGCGTCCGAAACGCGGCCTTCCGCCTCGGTCAGCGAGAGGGTGGGCAGCACGTAGGAGGCGTCGTTATACCACACTTCTTCCATCGCGCTGCGCGCTTCGTCGGAAACGACCTGCAATTCTCTCGTCCAGTCGTAGGAGAACACGAAGTTGAGCGTGCAGTATTTGTTGATCGCTTCGGAGAAAGACAGTCCTTCGTCGTTCGCCGTGATCTTTTCGGTGAACTGCGGATCGTCGTTGTCGTCCAGCGTGTAGGTATCGCCTTCGATGCCGTAATTCATGAGCATCGCGCCTTCGTCCGAATAGAGATAGTCGAACCATTCGAGGATCTTCGCCAGTTTTTCCTCGCTCTTCACCTTATTGGTCACCACGGCGTACACGGGCGCCTGGTTGGCGAGGCGGATGTGCGCCTCCTGCCCTTCCGTCTGCACGGGCTGCGATGCGGGCATCAGGTTGTAAGAGGGTCTGTTATACGCCTCATAAACGGAGTCGAGCGCCGACATCAGGCTTTCGTAGGTGCTGATATAGGTATAGCTGATGGGGAACGCGGCATACTGCGCGGGGTATAAGTCATCGTTTCCGTGCTGAAATTATCCATCGCCGCCGTCGTGGGCATATAGGATTCCGTGCCCGAGTTATTGGTGGCGAAATTGGTGTCGATCAGCCCCATTGTGTACCAGCGGCGCATCAGATCGAGATAGTCTTTGAATTCCTCCTGCACCGCGCCGTACGCCACGGTCGTGCCGTCTTTGAGATACAGGCCGGCAGATACGTCGAACCCCGCATTGAGATGTCCCACCATATCCACGCCGGTGTAATACAAGAACAATGGCGCTTTGCCGTTGGTCAGGTTGTTCTTCGCGTAAACGAGGAAGTCCTCCCATTCCTGATAGGTTTCGAGGGGCTGCACGTCGTCCACCGTGCTGTCCGAGGGAATAATTTCTTCGGCAACCTGATAGAGATACAGCCAATCCTGCCGCACCACGTAGCCGTACCACGGCCCCTGGTCGGAAACGGGCACGTTATAGATGCCGATGTATTTGCCCGTATCGGTCACGGCGTATTTCTGCATGTTTTCGTAACTCGCGTCGAGCGAGGCGAGATAGTTGGGCATATACTCTTCCACGTAATCGGTCAGATCCCACAGCACGTCGTCCGAAACGCCCGTTTCCATGCCGCCGGGATAACTGCCGTTCACCTGCGCGTCGTTGAGAAGGATCACGTCGTACTCTTCGTAATCCCCCGTCCAGAGCTGCTGGATATCTTCATACGTGCCGTGCACGTAAGTGACGTCCATACCGGAGATCTCTTTGAGTTGCTGATACACGGAAAGATCTGCATAGCTCGTGGCGCCCGATTTCGAATCGACCTCGAAGGGCATCCACACGGTGAAGGAATTTAAGTCCTCTTCGGCGTTGTTGCACGCCGCCGTCATGCCGACGCCGAACGCCAGCACTGCGCACATCAGAAAACTGATAAGCCTTCTTTTCATTTTTTCTTCCTCCTTGAAATAATTTATCGATTACCGAGCAGCGCGTTGAGTTTTGCGATGATCTCTTCCATCTGCGCCACGGTAATTTTCATCATGGAAATAATGCCTCTCAGCGGCACGCCCGAAACGAGTTTCAATAGCGCTTCCTTTTCCAGCGAAATGCCCATCACGGAGCCGCTGTTCCCGCTCTTTTTCACGAGGGAGGCGATCCTGTCCTCCACGAAGGAACGGGTGAGGGGGTGCGCGTACAGTTCGCCCAGCGTGGTCGCCATGTTCACGACGAGTTTTTCTTCGCCGCCCGCGAACGAAATTTCCGTTTCCGCGCGGAGATCGCGCGAGGAACTGCCCGCAAAGATTTTGTATCTGCCTCCCGCGACGATCCAGCCGCCCGCGTTTTCGTCGTAATGCGCGAAAGATCGCCTGTTCAGCGCGAAAACCGCCGTCTTTTCCTCCCCCGCCTGCAAGGCGAGTTTTTCAAACCCTTTGAGTTCTTTCATTCCGTCCGGGCCTTCGATATAGAGCTGCACCGCCTCTTTGCCGAAAGTTTTTCCCGTGTTTTTCACGTTCACGCGCACGGTATATTCCGTTTCGCCGATCTTTTCCGCAGCGAGGCCGCCGTAGGAAAATTCCGTATAACACAGCCCGTGCCCGAACGGAAAGAGCACTTCCGCCTCTTTTTTGTCGTAATAGCGGTATCCCACGTAAACGCCTTCGGCATAGGCGCACCGTTTGCCTTTGCCGGGGAAAGTGAGATACGAGGGATTGTCCGAAAGTTTTTTCGGGAAGGTTTCGGGCAGTTTGCCGGAGGGGTTGATCCTGCCGAACAGCGCCGCCGCGACCGCCTCCCCCACGCCCTCGCCGCCGAGATAGGCTTCCAAAACCGCCTTGACCTCCCCGATCCACGGCATTTCGACGGGCGAACCGTTGTGCAGCACCACAACGGTGTTTTTCTGCACGGCGGCGATTTCCCTCACCAGCCTGTCGTGGCTTGCGGGCAGGCGCATGTGATCCCTGTCGTAACCTTCCGATTCAAAGGTATCCGGCAGGCCGATGAACAGCACCGCCGCGTCCGCCTCCTTCGCCGCGGCGACCGCCGCCGAAAGCAGCGCGCCGTTTTCTCCCTCGTCCGCAAGGCTGTATCCGCGCTCGTAAACGACGGACGCATATTTTTCGGCGGCTTTGAGCGCGCCGACGCATCCTTCCGTGCGGATGTGCGAACTTCCCCCGCCCTGAAAACGCGGCTTTTCGGCAAATTCGCCGATAAACGCGATCTTCTTTTTGCCGTCGAGGGGAAGCATCCCCTCTTCGTTTTTCAGAAGGACGAGGCACTCGCCCGCGGCGGCAGCCGCTTTCTTCCTGTCCTTTGCAAAATCGATGCCCGTGCGCTTGTTTTCGTCCGGCGCGCACTTTTCCGCCAGGCAGAGCAGGCGCCGAACCGCTTCGTCGAGGATTTTTTCGCCCAGAGCGCCGCTTTTTACCGCCGCAACGATCTGCTTATCCGTCGTGCCGTCGCCGCCGGGCATTTCGAGATCCAGCCCCGCCGCAAGCGCTTTCACGCGGTCCACCACCGCGCCCCAGTCGCTCATCACCAGCCCGTCGAATCCCCATTCTTTGCGGAGAACGTCGGTCAGAAGCCATTTGTTCTGCGAGGCGTATTCCCCGTTGATGCGGTTGTAAGAACACATCATGGTAAAGGGCTTTGCCTCCTTCACCACCTTTTCGAACGCGGCGAGATAGATCTCGCGCATCGTGCGTTCGTCCGCGTCTGCGGAAACGACCATACGGTCGGTTTCCTGGTTGTTCATCGCGAAATGTTTCATGCTCACGCCCACGCCGCGGCTCTGCACGCCCTTCACGTATTCCGCGGCGAGCTCCCCGCTTAAATAGGGATCCTCCGAAAAATATTCGAAATTCCGCCCGCAAAGGGGGGTGCGCTTGATGTTCACGGCAGGTCCCAGCAGCACGGAAACGCCTTCCGCAACGCATTCGTCGCCCAGCGTTTCGCCGAGATCGCGCAGCAGCGCCCTGTCGAAAGAAGCCGCCGTCGCGCACGCGGCGGGAAAACACACCGCGCTGATGCTGCCGTTGATGCCGAGGTTATCCCCCTCGCCGTGCTGCGTGCGCAGGCCGTGCGGCCCGTCGGAAACCATAATCTTTTTCACGCCGAGGCGCTCCACCGCCTTCGTGTGCCACATATCCGCGCCCGAACAAAGCCCCGCTTTTTCTTCGAGCGTCATTTCGCGGATGACTTTTTCGATCTCTGCATGTTTCACCGTATTCGCTCCCTTTCCTCCGTAATGCGCCGTTGCGGATTAGCTTTCTAATCCGCAAAAAGAACGTCCTTTTTGCGCTTTCGTAGGCGTTCTGTTTGTTTTGCGGTCTTATTTTAACACAGAAAACCCCCGTTTTATATCAAAATTTCTTTATAAATGTCAATTTTTCCCACAAAATTGAAAAAATTTTTCGAAATCGGAAAATTTAAGTCACAAAGCAAACCGACACAGATTTCATAGAAAAGCAAAGGCAGCCGCTTTCTTAAAGTGACTGCCTTTTTAATGCGCTTTTTATCTATTGAAGCGGTTCTTCAAGCCCCGTCGGTTCAACGCGCGGGCGGGTTCCTCGCCGGAAGGCGGGGTTAAATCTGTTATTTATTTCTTCCGCGAAAGAAACGCGGCGCGTTCTTTCACGGCGGCGAGCGCCTCGGCGGGATCTTCGATCTGCAGCACAGCCTCCTCCATAGGGCAAATCCCCGTGCCCGCGCGATTGATAATGCCGCGCGTAAGCAAACCGTATTCCGTTTCAACGCCGTGTTTGCGCAAAACGATAAGCGCGCTCTCGCCAAGCACCGACGCATACAGCCTGCCGATCTTCATATACGCGTAAAGGAGCGCCGCCGCTTTGCCGACGATTTTATCCGCGGCGTACGCGCCCGTAAAGTCGGTTCCGCCGGCGATAAAATCCAACAGCGGTTTCACGCCGCGCTCCGCGCTCTTATATATGCGCCCGCCTT